>JAFDFH010000169.1 GCA_019309945.1 Deltaproteobacteria bacterium | reverse complement strand
CCGGACTTGCCAAAAAGCAGGGAACATTGGGGACCTTTGCCGGCGTATTCACCCCCAGTATTCTTACCATCCTCGGTATCATCCTCTTTTTGCGGCTCGGATTTGTCGTGGGAAGTGCCGGACTATACAGAGCTCTTATGATCTTGCTGCTGGCCAACGGAATCTCCATTCTAACGACCTTTTCGCTGTCTGCCATCTCTACAAACATTCGGGTAAAAGGTGGTGGAGATTATTACCTGATCTCCCGAACCCTGGGCCTTGAATTCGGCGGGGCCATCGGCATTGTGCTGTTCCTTGCACAATCGGTCTCCATTGGATTTTACTGTATTGGTTTCGGTGAAGTGCTGGCCGGTATCGTGTCGGCATCCAATGTAAAAATCTTTTCGCAGGCTGTCGCGGCATCTGCGGTTGCATTTCTGTTCATTTTTGCATGGCTGGGTGCGGATTGGGCGACTCGATTTCAGTATGTGGTCATGTCCATTCTCGGCGCCGCCCTTGTCTCCTTTTTTATCGGAGGATTGGGGAAGTGGAGCCCCGAGATCCTGATGCAAAACTGGTCGGCTCCGGAAAAGGGTCTGCCCTTTTGGGCGCTCTTTGCAATTTTTTTTCCGGCTGTCACCGGATTTACACAGGGTGTGAGCATGTCCGGGGATTTGAAAGATCCTGGCAAAAGCTTACCGCTCGGGACTTTCCTTGCCCTCGGCATTTCCATTGCAGTCTATTTCGGTGCCGCTGTGATTTTTGCAGGATCGTTTCCGAACGCCACCTTGACAAGCGACTATACCGCAATGAAAAGAGTGGCGGCCGTCAATTTTATCATCGACGGTGGTGTGATTGCAGCCACACTCTCCTCTGCGATGGCCTCCTTCTTAGGTGCACCGAGGATATTACAATCTCTTTCCAGTGACCGGATATTTAAATTCTTACTCCCCTTTGCCAAGGGCTCCGGGCCCTTAAACAATCCCCGCCGCGGCGTGTTGCTGTCCGCCGGAATCGCCCTTGCCACCATCGGTCTGGGGCAGTTGAATATGATTGCACCGGTTGTGTCCATGTTTTTTCTCATTTCTTATGGACTTCTCAACTATGCCACATATTACGAAGCCAGGGCCGAGAGCCCCTCTTTCCGGCCACGATTCCGTTTTTTTGATAAACGGCTGAGCCTTTTGGGTGCGTTTTTTTGTTTGGCCTTCATGCTGGCCATCGACATAAAAGCCGGCATTGTCGCAATTGCCGTCTTATTTTCGATTTACCAGTACCTTAAGCGGACGGCAGGCCCTGCCCGGTGGGCAGACAGCCGCCGCTCCTACCACCTGCAACAGGTCAGAGAAAACCTTTTAGCGGCTGCCGCCGAGCCGGAGCACCCAAGGGATTGGCGACCCAATATCCTTCTGTTTTCAGAATCACCACATCGCCGCAAGCAGTTGCTGGATTTCGCAAACTGGCTCCAGGGAAGCAGCGGTTTTACCACCGCCGTCCAGATCCTCGAGGGACACGGATTGAAAATGCTGAAACTTCGAGAAAAAACAGAAGCGGAACTGCGGGCGGATATTCAGGCGAACAATATGGCCGCATTTCCGCTTGTCCTTGCTGTTCCGAATCTCACGATCGGTGTCCATACGCTCGTGCAGGCTTTCGGCATCGGTCCATTGCGAGCAAATACCGTTTTATTAAACTGGTTTGAACAGCTACCCCAGGGTGACCCTGAGTCACATGAACGCCGGTATGGTCGAAACCTCAGAGCCGCCTATCGACTCGGCAAAAACATCCTTGTACTAGATGCAAAAACAGACGGATGGGAAGATGTGGAATCCATACCACCTGAAAAACGGCGGATTGATGTTTGGTGGTGGTGTGATGCCACCAGCCGATTGATGCTTCTGCTGGCATACCTGATAACACGAAGCAAAGAGTGGGAAGATGCAAAGATTCGTGTTATAGCCGCCTGCTTTAGTCTTGAGGAAAATGAAACCGTTGAAGATCTTCGAAAGGTTCTTGAAGAATTCCGTATCGAAGCCGAACCTGAAGTTGTCATCAAACCGAGTCCGGATGCAGTGATTGCTTATTCTTCGGATGCATCCCTTGTTTTTCTACCCTTCCGGTTTCGGGGAAATCTGCCGGTTGATCCCTTTGACGGTCGTCCTGAAGATATTCTTTCGCGTTTGTCGAATGTGGCCATGGTACTGGCCGCTGAAGACATCGATCTGGATGCCGAACCCGAGGAAGGCGAAGCCGGCGAAATGGCCGCGTTGCATGATGCCCTGACGGATACTCGAAAAAAGGCGGAAGGGGCGGAAAAAGAGGCTGAAGAGGCATCTGCCCTGGCGGAAGAAAAACTGCATAGAATTCAGCATGCCACCCTATCCGAAATAGACGAGAAGCAATTTGAAATCATAAAAAAAGAAGCGCTTGACGCCGAACAAAAGGCGGTTCAGGCAGCACGAAAGGCCGCTAAGACCTCTGTCAAAGCTGACAATGCGGAACAAGCTGCACTTAAAGCAGGTGTAAAGCTTACGGATAAAGATAAGGAAAAATCTTGAAAAATTCCTGTTAGACTAGGGACATCCTAACCTATTTAATTTTTTCCAAATATTTTGTTATTTGCTGTTTGGACAATTGGGAACGGTTATGGAAAAATTGACATTTGGAAAGGGGACTAGGGGACCGGTATTGATATATTGATAAAGGACTGGATACCAATATAGCAATACCCGTCCCTAAACAAACGTCTGGTATTGCCATCATTGATAAACAAGTTACCAACACTTATGAATATGGTGGTGTCCGTAATCCGCATAAATCGTACGGTTATCTGAGGACACCGGAGATGTCGGAAATCATATATCATTTCCTTTGTAGGGGGCGTTCACCCATTTCAATCTGGATTACGGAAAAAATATATCGCCTGCTTCACCCGGAGATAATAACCAGCCAAACGCAAAAGGAGACCTATGGATCGAAATGAAATGATTGAAAGTCTTGAAAAAAAAGATGAAATCTGGGATTTTATCATTATTGGTGGTGGGGCCACCGGGATAGGAACAGCCATCGAGGGAGCCTCCCGCGGCTATAAGGTATTGCTTCTTGAACAAAATGATTTTGGAAAAGGAACATCCAGCCGAAGCACAAAATTGATTCACGGGGGCGTGCGTTACCTTCAGCAAGGGAACATATCTCTGGTTCTGGAAGCTCTGAAAGAACGCGGGATATTAGGTAGAAATGCACCTCATCTGGTAAAAAATTTACCCTTTATCGTCCCCAGTTATGACTGGTGGGAAGGTCCGTTTTATGGAATTGGTTTAAAATTATATGATTTATTGGCCGGTAAAGAGGGTTTTGGTAAATCAAAAATCCTTTCAAAGGAAAAGACGCTGGAACTGATTCCCACCATTGAGACAGAGGGATTAAAAGGCGGTGTCATATATCATGACGGCCAGTTTGATGACTCTCGCCTGATTATAAATATGGCCCGGACCGCACATGAACAGGGATCGATTTTACTCAATTATGTGCAGGTCACGGACTTTTTAAAACAGAATTCGTGGATCAGAGGAGTGATTGCCCACGATCTGGAAAATGACAAAGAATATCATCTGGATAGCCATGTCGTAATCAATGCGACTGGTGTTTTTAGTGATCAATTACGATATCTCGATGATAAAACAGCAAAACCGATGATCGCCCCCAGCCAGGGGATTCATATCGTATTGGACAAATCATTTCTGCCCGGTGATACGGCAATTATGATTCCACAAACTGATGATGGCCGTGTTCTGTTTGCCATCCCCTGGCATGACCGGGTAATTGTCGGAACAACCGACACGCCGGTTGATGAGGTCATGTTGGAACCATCTCCCCTTAAAGAAGAATTAGATTTTCTTCTTTCCCACGCAGCCCGTTATTTATCTAAGGATCCGGGTAAAAAGGACGTTTTAAGTGTCTTTGCCGGTCTGCGGCCATTAGTCAAACAGGGAGATGTAAAAGAGACTGCTGAGCTTTCACGTGACCATACACTGCACATTTCCCCTTCAGGATTAATCACCATTGCCGGAGGAAAGTGGACCACCTATCGCAAGATGTCAGAAGATACAATTGATCAGGCAATCGTGCTGGCTGAGCTGGATGAAAGACCATCGGCAACTAAAAATTTAAATATTCATGGATATCATAAAAATTCTGATATTTTTGATCAACTGTCTGTTTATGGTTCAGATGCGGTTGAAATTAAGAAGTTAATTGATGAAAAACCTGATTACGCGCAAACTATTCATCCCGGTAGCGATACAACAGTGGGTGAAATAATTTGGGCAGTGCGACATGAGATGGCCAGAACTGTTGAGGATTTTCTTTCCCGTCGCACCCGAAATCTATTGCTGGATGCCAAAACCAGTATAGAGATGGCTCCTATTGTCGCCGACTGGATGGCCAGAGAATTGCGTAAAGATCGAAAATGGCAAAAATCTCAGGTTGAATCATATCAGCAGTTAGCAGATAATTATCTACCCTGATTATAAGATTGTGCCGGATTTAAGTGATATGAAAGTGAAGTGATAGTGATAAGAATTCCCTTTTTGAGCTCGGAATAAGGAAAAATTTAAAGTTGTGTGCCGTAGCAGGAATCATCCCAATATGTAGTAGAGCCGGATATCAAGCAGCAACCATAATGTGACAAAACCAGAATCATTTAAGGGGCTTTGACATCCCCGTATTCTGTTTTATTTTGTTGATATAAATTTTTTTACGAAACCATTATCATTTAGCCCCAAAAAAAATAATACCTTTTTTCGTAATAGGGAGATCGGATCGCAATGGACGATGAATATAAGGAACGAGAGGATACATGTAAAATAAACGCCGAGTCCAGGGCCGGCTTCAGAGAACAACTTCCTGAAAAAGCAGACAAAATTATTGAAAGCTGCAATGACACGGAATGCTACACCCATATCGACTATGAATTGATTCCCTCTCAGGAGTCCGTTATTGAGATCATCGAACGGTGCCGGGAAATTCTTTTTCCAGGATACTTTAGCAGAGAAAAACTCGACCCGATCACCTTGAAATATAGTATGGGTAGATCTGTAGCGATCCTCTTTGATATGCTTTCCGAACAAATAACGCTCACAATTCGCCACGACTGTTTGAGATACCACCAGCCGTGCAGTGAGTGCGTGGACCGGGGGCAGATGGTCGCCCTCGACTTCCTGGAAGCGGTTCCGTCCCTCCGGAAGATACTGGCCACGGATGTAGCGGCGGTTTACGAAGGTGATCCTGCTGCAAAAAGTTATGATGAAATTATTTTCAGCTATCCTGGAATCTTTGCCATCACCGTATACCGGGTGGCCCATGTGCTCCATAAATTTGATGTACCTCTTTTACCCCGAATCATGACGGAACATGCTCACAGTGTTACCGGAATTGATATTCATCCGGGCGCTGAAATCGGCGAAAATTTTGTCATTGATCATGGCACGGGTGTGGTTATCGGCGAAACGACCATCGTCGGGAATAATGTCCGCATCTATCAGGGGGTAACGCTGGGTGCCCTTTCACTCCCGATGGATGCGGGCGAACGACTGAGGGGCAAAAAAAGACACCCCACCATCGAAGACGACGTAATCATCTATTCCGGGGCAACCATTTTGGGAGGGGATACGATCATCGGTACGCGCGCGGTGATCGGCGGCAATGTCTGGTTAACGGAATCGGTCCCGCCGGACACAAAAGTGATGATGGAAGCGCCGCGTCTGATTTATAAATGAATGCACAAAAAATCCGATCCCAAAGCGCCCGGCTTGATTGAGCCCGGGAGGAAAGGTCTCAGAATATACGGTTGGGGTTTAGGATACTGGATTTGTAACTACTCAACTCAGGTGGATAGGCTGAAGGCTGAAGACTATTAGGAAAAAGCGCATTTTAAAGCCATGTTTGATGCAAGAATCAGATATTTCCGCCAAAGTACGGCAATCGTGCTTTTCTGATCCCTTCAGCCTTCAGTCTAAACAGCTTCAGCCTGACTACGTGAGTAGTTACCTGGATTTAGAAAGCATGCAATAAATGAAATGAAAGGGGGTTTACATGAATATTTTTCCTGCCATAAACCATACCATCGGTCGCACCCCTCTGGTGCGTTTGAACAGGATGAATGAGGGACTTAAAGCTGAGATTGTTGCCAAATTAGAATCTTTCAACCCTCTAGGCACTGTTAAGGACCGGATTGGGGCATCGATGATTGAAGCGGCCGAAATAAAAGGGTTGATTGGTCCGGGCACGCGCATTGTTGAGCCGACCAGCGGCAATACGGGGATTGCGCTTGCCTTTATATGTGCCGCAAAGGGGTATCACCTCTGCCTCACAATGCCGGATACCATGAGTATAGAAAGAAGAAAACTATTAAAACACCTGGGCGCAGAGCTCGTTCTAACCCCTGGCGCCGAAGGCATGCGAGGAGCGATTGAAAAAGCAAAGCAGCTCTTAACGACCGAGAGAGAGGCTTACATGCCGGATCAGTTTAATAATCCTGCAAACCCGAAAATTCATCGGGAAACCACCGCCGAAGAGATCTGGAAAGATACAAACGGGAACGTTGACATCTTTGTAGCGGGTGTCGGTACCGGTGGTACCATCACCGGCGTCGCTCAAGCCATCAAGGCTAGAAAACCGTCTTTTCGAGTGATCGCCGTAGAACCTGCCGACTCTCCCGTACTGTCCGGCGGGAATCCGGGCCCTCATAAAATTCAGGGAATCGGCGCCGGTTTTATACCGGGTGTGCTCGATCCGTCCTTAATCGATGAGGTTATTACCGTAACGAACGAAGACGCATTTGAAACCGCTCGAAAACTGGCAAAAACGGAAGGTCTACTCTGTGGCATTTCCTCCGGTGCGGCCGTGTGGGCGGCCCTCGAGATTGCCAAACGTGAGGAATCCGCAGGAAAACGTATCGTCGTTATACTGCCGAGTACCGGTGAACGCTATATCAGTACGGATCTATTCGAGTAATGCCGCTACATCAATGGCTATTTCCTGAACTTAAGGGCTTCGCCCCAATTGGAATATTGGAAGGATGAAATAATGGGTTGAGAGGAACAAACCGGATAATTAGATATTATAATATTCTTGTTTATCGATGACCTTCCTACTTTAATTTTTGCAAATAGGATGATGATTCATGAATGAAAAATCAATCTCCACGCCTTATACCGGTCTGGCAAAAGTTAAACTTTTTTGGGCACTTTCAAGGACTCCCCACGGACTACTGGATATGGCAACGCCTGCCTTTGCCGCCTTACTCTGGCTCGGGACTTTCCCTTCTTTGTACGTGACCGTTTTAGGGCTGATTACCACCTTTGCAGGTTATACATCCGTATACGCCTTAAATGATGTGATTGACTACCGCGTTGATAAAGAAAAACTCCAGCGGGGAGGATTTCAGGATTCGGACAATTACCTGGATGGCGTGATGGTTCGTCACCCTATGGCACAGGGGTTTCTAAGTTTCAGAGAAGGACTCATGTGGTCAGTGGCATGGGGAATTTTAGCGGTAATCGGCGCTTACCTGCTCAACCCTGCCTGTGTCGTAATTTTTATGTCCGCCGCCGTGTTGGAAACCATCTATTGTCGCATGTGGCGGGTCAGTCACCTTCGAACGATCGTAAGTGGAGCGGTCAAGACTTCAGGAGCAATTGCCGCCGTTTTTGCTGTGGACCCGAAACCTTCGCCACTCTTTTTGTTCATCCTTTTTTTATGCCTTTTCTTCTGGGAAATCGGGGGGCAGAATATTCCGGCGGATTGGACCGATATCGAAGAAGACCAACAGCTTAATGCACAAACCATCCCTGTGCGTTTTGGGTTGGAATGGGTAAATCTGATAATTCTCGGGTCCATCATCCTTGCTTTGGCATTGAATGTGATTCTTTTTCTGGTATCCCCGGTTCGTTTTGAATTTACCTATATATTGGCTTCAGTAGGCGTTGGATTTTATCTTCTATTATTACCTGCCCTGCGACTATATAAAACCAGGACACGCCGGGATGCCATGGCCCTGTTCAACAAAGCCAGTTATTATCCTGCGGCCTTGTTTGTCGTGGTCACGATTAAATCAGTGATCTAATTTCGTGGCAACGCCGAGAATCCCTAAATTTTTCAATTCAAAGGCATCTTTGAGATCCAAGTCCATTTTACTTAAAGCGTATCGCAAGTCATGACTTTTAAACCGATCGTGTGCGGGATGCAGGAGAAGGCGCTTGGTTATAAAATTCTGATAAAGTGCCGGATAAAGCTCCTCAATATAGTAATGGCCCCCAATTTTTAAAACTCTGGCGACTTCAGACAGGGCCCTTCGCCAATCAGGTACATGATGCAAAAAACCAAATCCAAAAAGCGCATCCAGAGAATTTGTTTTGAACGGGAGACAAACAGCATCCCCCACGTACAAGGACATGTGTTCCATCTCCGCTGGATGAAGATAGGTCTTTGCCTTTTGAATCATTTGAAAGTCCAGGTCCAAGATCATAAGCTGAGAGGGTTGAAATACCTTGCGGATAAGTTTGGCGCCGGCACCCCTTCCGCAACCCACCTCAAGAATTGTTGCCCCATGGGCCAGGGGCATCATTCGCTTCATTAGCCTAATCTCTACCTGCTGCTGAAAAATCCTGGATGGGTTATTGACCACCCAGCGTTCAGCCCAGTTTAATTTCATGGACCCTCCTCAACAAATTTTTCGACCAAATGCACCATCGTACATATCAAGACCCCAGTCTCCCGGTTTCAATTCCATCATCCTCACGCTCCTTTCCCATATATCTTCCTCCTCACATTTTCAAGGAAACTGATTTATAAAATCAGATTTTTCCTTATGATCATCGCTTACGCTTATCTCGTCATCAAGGATTTTTATTTTGACTAAATAGCATCGCCAGAACAGGTTTAGCTTGACAATTCCCCTGTATTTGATATTTTATTAAGTAAATATAGTTTATTTTCCCACGTCGACAAATAAATTAACATCATAACCTTAACCTTCTGGAGTGCGCAATGATAAGTTACTGTCAGAAGGTCATTAGAGTGAAGCCTCCGGTGGATAACTTTATCTTACCGGGGCTTTTTGCGTTTAGAATGATTTTATTTTTAAACCGTAATCTCTGGAAAGGAGGGAGTTATGAAAAAACATCTCATTAATTATGAAACATTGCTTAAGGTTGCGAAGGCAATTTCGCATTCCAAGGACCCTGAAGAAGTTGTTCTAATGACGGTAGAAAGCATCAAAACAGCTTTAGATGCCAAGGGATGCTCATTGTTCCTTTTCAATAGTAAAACAAACGAACTGGAGTTGGCCGCTTCATACGGGTTAAGTGATGAGTATTTAAATAAGGGCCCGATCAGTGCCTTGCGCTCCATTGCTCAATCGTTGAAGGAGGGACCGGTAGCGATCTACGATGTTATGGATGATCCGAGAATTCAATACCCCAAAGAAGCCCAGAAAGAAGGAATTGCTTCCCTCCTGTCATTGCCGATCGTAGTCGGTGGTCATTTGATCGGAGCAATGCGTGTCTATGCTTCTGAACCCTGGGAGTTCACCCTTGAAGATGTCAATTTCGTCCAGGCTCTGGCTCAAATAGCCGGAATGGC
>JAFDFH010000168.1 GCA_019309945.1 Deltaproteobacteria bacterium | reverse complement strand
TATTTCCCGGGCCAATTCCTCTTTGCGCCCCTGCAAAAAGTCCTTTAAGGGGGTCGCGCCAAATTTAATCAGCACAAAGGCCAGGATGCCAAAATTTATCCATCGCATTACCAGATCATATATGGGCCGCCAACTACCTGAATCTTCGCCTGCCAGGGCTTCATACGCAAATACATGGAGAGTCAGGGCCACTGCCGTAACGAAAAAGCAGAAGCCTGCTACTTTTTTAAGGTTTTTCATGGATTCAGCCTCCGATCCAGCATTTTTTCCATGATGCTTGCCGCCAGGGCTTCGGATTCCTTTTGAATCGATCTTCTGGCATCGGCAATTTTAGCGTCGACTTCGCTCTTGGCCTTCTTTGACAGTGTTTGAATCTTTTCTCGGGTCGTATCAAATATCTCTTCAGCCTGACGACTTCCGGATTTCTCCCGTTCTTCCTTTAATGCAAATGCTTCTTTTTTAACTGCTGATTCCCGATCCTTGAGCTGATCCGCAAGGACCTTGAGCTCATTGCCCGCATCGGCGATATCAATTTTAAATTCTTCGATATAACTGTCCCTTTCACGCATAATGCCGCGTAAAGGACGAAACATGATACGATTGATAATATAGAGAAAGATCAAAAAAGAAACCAGCTGAACGATCAAGGTTTCATTTATCGTGATCAGACCTATCGTACTAATAATCTCCA
Organism: Deltaproteobacteria bacterium; assembly: GCA_019309945.1. Lineage (GTDB taxonomy): Bacteria > Desulfobacterota > Desulfobacteria > Desulfobacterales > JAFDFH01 > JAFDFH01. The sequence continues at coordinate 8,893 of JAFDFH010000168.1, read as the reverse complement.
TCGGCTGTTTTCCATGAGACCTTTGCAAAACGCCCCTTTTTGCCCAATTTCTGTGTCAGGCTTAAATTTTAATCCTCAAAATACTTAATGTATTCCTGTGGTTAAAATTTTCGCCTTCCTGGAACTTGAACAAAAATGAGCATTTTTCAAAGGTCTCTCCATCAAACTGTTATTTGAGGCCCCTAAACAACAAATAGCAACAATAAAGCAATGACCAGCGAGTAAATCCCTGTAGATTCGGAAACCGCCTGCCCCACCAGCATCGTTCGAGTCAGCAGGCCGGCCTCTTTGGGATTCTTTCCTATTGCTTCGCATGCTTTAGCTGCGGCCATACCTTCACCAACACCCGGACCGATTGCGCCCAGGCCCATGGAAAGACCGGCTCCAAGAAAAGCCGCAGCTTTTACAATATCTACACCTTCAATTGCCATGTTGTCCTCCTAATTTTTTTTGGTTAAAACCTTTAGGTCAAATTACAATACAAAAATCATGACCAGAGCGATAACGAGTGAATATATCGCAGTAGATTCGGCAACCGCCATTCCCACAAGCATTGTCCGTATTATTTCACCCGTGTATTGTTCGTTCCTCGCTACCCATTTCACACCACCGCTGGATGCAATGCCTTCACCGATTCCTGGTCCAATCGCTCCAAATCCCATACACAAACCAGATCCTAACAGCGCCATGCTGGGTGCAATCGAATCTGTCGCCGGGAAGCTTTTGAAAATGAGAATAAAACCGACTAAAAGCCCCAGAATGGCTGGAGTTTGTGTAATCGCTTGCCCCAGAAGCATAACATTTGTTACGGGTGTCGCTGACAAAGGTTGCCTTGCAATGCCTTCACAACTTTTTTCGGCGACTATACCTCCACCAATACCCGAGCCGATGGCAGCAAGCCCGGACGCCAGTCCTGCACCCAGAAGAGCCGCCCATGTTGGTGAGAGGGGACGCGCAGAAAAATCTGAAAATAACAAAATAAACGAAACCACTAAAGCAAATATGGATGGCGTCTGGCAAACGGCCGAACCGATCAGCATATTTGTGGTTAGGCGTCCGCTCATTTCCGGCTGCCGGGCCATACCTGTACAGGCTGTCCCTGCAGGGAATCCCGCACCGACACCGGAACCAATTGCCCCAAGCCCCATTGACAATCCTGCAGCAAGTACGGCAGACACCATAACATAGGATTCCGCAACAAAATTGGTGAACAACAGGACCATAGCAATAACCAGAGCAAAAATAGAGGCGGATTCGGCAATGGCCTGGCCCACCAGCATCGATTTAAAAATATCCCCGGTCACTTTCGCTCTCATCGCTATGATACTACTGGCTTGAGCCCGTCCAATGGCCGAATTGGCCTGGGCGGCCGTATATCCTTCTCCAATGGCGGCTCCAATGGCGCCAAAACCCATGGCCATACCACCGCCGGCAAAAGCAGCAACGTTCACCCATGTTTGAATGTCGAAAGTCATCTGTTATTTTACCTGTACCGAAATATAAACAACCGTAAGCATAGTGAATACAAAAGCCTGAATGCCACCCACAAAAATTCCAAAAAAAGCATTTAGAAACGGCGGAAGAAGAATACTGTAAGTCAGATAGGATACCACCAGAATGATGATCGAGCCCCCCATAATGTTTCCAAACAGTCGAAAGGAAATGGAAACGATTTTTGCCAGTTCCCCGATGACATTTAGCGGCATCATGATAAAGATCGGTTCAAAATACGCTTTGGCATAAATCTTAAACCCTTTGGATTTTATCCCCGCATAATGGGCAATAAAAAATCCCATGAGACCCAGACTCAAAGGCGTATTTAGATCCTTGGTCGGCTCTTCGAGATGAGGAATCATCCCGATCCAGTTGGAAAGGAGCAAGAACATAAACAACGCACATATAAGGGGTGCATACTTCTTTCCCAGTTCCTTGTCCAGCGCATCTTCCGTTAAAGCATAAAGCTGGGTAACAAACAGTTCGCCAACAACCTGTAAGGGGCCGGGCAACATGGTTTTTTTGCGGGCAGCAAAAAAACCAAAAATGATCAGCATTAATATGACGATCCATGTCATAATGATGAGCTCAAGGTTAAAGGTCAGGTTGTGGCCCAGAACCGGAATGATAATCTGATGGATTCTACCCAAATCTTGCATAATCGGTTTTACCCTATCACTGTTTTTTCCGGGTTGAGGATATTAGGATGAAACAATGATCGGCAAGTATGACCAGTTGGACCATAAATATCCCAATAATTACAGTAACCAAATTAAATTGCTCAAATTTAATGGACATAATAAGAGGAATGGCCATTAAAGCGTATCTAATAAAAATAGAACCCAGAGCGACAAAAAATGTTTTTCCTTTTGATTTTCCCATTCGCAGGGGAAGGGTTTCCCCTATCAAAACAAAATTGATAACACTGAAAAGGGCACCTAAGATCAAACCTTTACCCCAATCGGTGTTTCCAGCCAGAATTAAAAAAAAACCGGCAAAAATTGCAGCCATCATGGCTCTGGAACCGTATTTCTTCTGTGTTTGCCTAAGCGCTTCCATTATTGCAATCAGTTTCGTCGTTGCTTTTAATTTCGGTTATCTCCATAATCTGACGGTACACCACAACACCGCCACCAATACCTCCCAATACCGTGAAAATGGCCGTGAAAATACCTTTGGTTCCAAGCCAGGTGTCGATCAATCGGCCAACAAAAAAACAAAAGACAATACATCCGGCCATCGTAAGGCCGATCTGCATGACAATTTGCAGATTTTCGGTCCAGTCCCGGTTTTTTTTATAATCGAAAAACTTTTTTTTCGTTCGCGGCATCCCGGTTTTAAATATCGATTTGAAAAATCAGAATATTAAGATATATATAACCGTTCACGGAACGTTGAAATTAGAAAAGAGAAATTAGAAATGTGCCAGACCATATCTGCTAACGCTTCCACCAGTTTGTAGACATCCAACTCCTAAACTCGTTTCATCTCGCCCCAATTTCTACTTTCCAATTTCAAGTTTCAAGCCGTGAACGGCTACAAATATATATAGCGATTGCCTGATATCAGATATTATTGTTCACTGTCAAGCGGAGCCTAAAAGACTGCAACAGGATTGTCATTCACGCCATCTCAAAAGGACAAATGAGAAAAAAAGATCGGTAACACAATTTAAATGAAAAATAAACAACAAATTTTATTGTAATCTATAACCGCTCATCATAATATCCAAAGACGTTTAGCGCTCAAGGACACGCATCCTTGTCAAAAATTATACAGGATGAGCCAATTTCAAAACGTCCCATTTTGCCCAATATCTGCGTCAGGCTCAAATTTTAATCCTCGAAATACTCAATGTATTTCTGTGGTTAATCCGCCTCAGGCGGATCGCCTTCCTTGACCTTGAACAAACTGAAACGTTTTGAAACTGGCTCAGGATAAGTAAAAATTTATTTCATGAACCTTTCCGCCCCTGAAAAATTGCGTCGTTTTTATCGACAATTCGCCAGTGACAGTCATGTTCTGGTTGTAATTGATGCCGATCCGGACGCCATCGCAAGTGCTATGGCCGTAAAGCGATTGCTGTGGCGCAAAGTATCCAGCGTGACCCTGTCCAATATTAACATCATCAACCGTCCGGACAATATTGCCATGATCCGGCTTTTGGGTGTAAAGCTCATCCATATTGACGAGATCGATCATACCCGCTTCAGCCGGTTCGTCCTGGTTGATTCCCAACCGAATCATCACGTGCCTTTTGCAAAGTTTAAATTTGATGTCGTTATTGATCACCACCCGCAAACAGATGTAAAGGCATCTTATCAGGACATTCGGCCCAAATATGGCTCCACTGCCAGTATTATGGCCGAATACATAGGCACGGCTGGTATAAAACCCTCTGCCAAGCTGGCCACAGGTTTGTTTCTTGCAATTAAAACAGACACAAGCAACTTTGAAAGACAGACCTCCAATGAAGATATCAATGCGTTTCAATTTCTTTTCAAGTATGCCAACATTCATCTGGCCCGAAAAATCGAGCAGGCTGATCTGAGACTGGACTTCCTTAAATATTTCAAAAAGGCACTCCAAAACATGCGCCTGCGTAAAGGATGGGTATTTGTCCACCTCGGACCTGTCGGAAATCCCGACGTGTGCGTCCTTATCGCCGATTTTTTCATGCGAGTTAATTCTGTCAAATGGAGCATCGTTTCGGGTTTATTTGACAGCAAGTTGATCCTTATTTTCAGGAATGACGGGCTGCGCAAGGATGCGGGCAAACTGGCCAAGCAAAGCTTTGGACATATCGGATTCGCGGGGGGCCATAAAAGTATGTCGCGGGCTGAAGTTTTTACAAAAAACTTGAAGGATCTAATCGACTATAAGGATGATAAAAAGCTGTCCAGGTGGATCATCCATACGATTGAAAAAAGAGACAGGAAATGAACGATGGCGGATCGTAATATCGCAATGTCCGTAACCATTCTCGGTTCAGGGACCTGTGTGCCTTCACTTCGTCGAAGTTCATGTTCGGTTTTACTTGAAACCGACGGTACCAAACTGCTGTTTGATTCCGGGCCTGGGACCATGAGGCGGCTTCTGGAAGCCGATTCAACAATTTTCGATATTGCATTTATTTTTTACAGCCATTTCCACCCGGATCATACCGGAGAACTGGTCCCCTTTTTATTTGCCACCCGCTACCCTGACGTAAGTCAGCGTAAAAACCCTCTCACGATCGTGGCTGCAAAAGGGTTTTCGGAGTTTTATAAAGGGCTTAAAAAAGTATATGGAAGCTGGATAGAACTCGCACCAGAACTTTTTAGGATTGTTGAACTGAATTGCAGCGCGTCCGATATGCAAACATTTGACAACTTTACAGTGCAGTCCATACCGGTTGAACACAGTCGCGAGAGCATCGCTTACAAGATAACCGGGGCCGGAGGGCAATCGGTGGTCTACTCAGGTGACACGGACTTTTCTGAGAACCTTGTCACCATGGCCCGGGACGTGGATCTTTTGATCTGTGAATCGGCGCTTCCGGATGATTTGAAGACGGAAGGACATCTTACGCCGTCCATTGCAGGCGAAATCGCAACACGCGCAAATGTACGCAAACTCGTCCTCACTCACTTTTATCCGGAATGTGATCAGGTGAATATCGAAAAAGAATGCAGGCAAACCTATGACGGACCACTTGTTCTCGCTGAGGATCTTATGCGGATAAAACTTTATTGTTAGTTGCCTCGTTCGTGTTGATCCGATCGGGAGCATTACCCGTTTGTTGATATTATAACAATTCATATTCAGGAAGGGATGGTCTGTTTCTGGAAGGCGATATCTCTGTAAATCGGCACAGAATTTCCCGTGATCCCATATTTATGATTCATGCGATATTATCCAATCAACCTGGACATTCAAAATCGAAGTTGTTTAGTGGTCGGCGGCGGCCCGGTAAGTACCCGGAAAGTCAAAATGCTTCTGGACTGTGGCGCAAAGGTAACGGTTGTCAGCCCTGTCGTTACAAACGCGCTGCTTTTGCTTGCCCGTGACGAATCAATAATATTAAAAGAAAAGCCCTATCAGCCTTCGGACCTTGACGGAATGTTACTCGTTATCGGCGCGACTGACAAAGAGGATTTAAACCGCCGGATAAGTGCCGATGCCAGGGATCGCAAGGTCCTATGTAATATTGTCGATCGACCCAAAATTTGCGATTTCATTTTACCGTCAATCGTAGACAGGGGCGATCTGGTCATTGCAGTTTCCACCTCGGGGAAAAGTCCGGCTTTTGCAAAAAAACTGCGCCAAGACCTTGAAAAAGAATTCGGAAACGAATATGCCGAATTTCTCAGATTGATGGGCGCCATCCGCAATAAACTCCTGGATGCAAAGCATGCTCCTGAGACCCATAAGCATCTTTTTGAGAATATAATAACACAAGGACTCCTTGAAATGATCCGGGATGGTAAAAAGGAAAAAATAAATTCCCTGCTTTTCAAGGTTCTGGGTGAAGGATACGATTTCGAAGGTCTCCTGAAAACAGAATATGAGTAATTATTTAAAAATTTACATAAAATATTCGCGATAGAAAGTTTCGGGACGGAAATATGGCAATTGCAATTTTCATTACTATTCTTTTTTACATGCTGAGTACTGCAGCCTATTTTGCCTATCTTTTTTTGCAAAAAGACTTTTTACAAAAAGCTGGATACATCCTGATGCTCATCGGTTTTCTTTTACATTCCGTGTCCATCGGATATACGTTTATAAAAACCGGTTGCATACCTGCTCAAAATCTATATGCAACCCTTTCCTTGAGCGGATGGGCAGTTGCCGGTGTTTTTCTGGCTTTTCAATACAAATTTAACCTGAAGATTCTCGGGATCTATGCTGCACCGCTCGCCACCCTTATTTTGATCGTCGCATCGCTGTTGCCCAGAGAGTCTGTTCAGGTTAATGATCTATTCAAAAGTTACTGGCTCGTTATTCATATTCTCACGATATTTATTGGTGAAGCCTCATTCGCCCTGGCCTGCGGCCTTGGAATTTTGTATCTTATCCAGGAACACGCGATAAAAACAAAAACCCACGGTTTTTTTTTAAAACGACTTCCATCCCTGGAACGAATTGACACATCTGGATATGCCTGTATCGTAGTGGGCTTTACGATGCTTTCCATTGGACTTATTACCGGCTTTGTGTATGCCAAACTGGTCTGGGGAAAATTCTGGAGTTGGGATCCGAAGGAAGTCTGGTCCGGTATCACCTGGCTATTGTATGCAGCCCTTCTGCATGAAAGACTTGCGATTGGATGGCGCGGGCGTCGCTCAGCAATAATGGCAATTATTGGATTCGCAGCTCTTTTATTTACGTTCCTGGGCGTAAATTTTCTTTTAAAGGGACATCATTGGGAGTTTACCCAATTTTGACGGTTTCGTAAAAAGTCCAACTTCTGCGTTGTGCTGCCTTTCGCAATCATTCAACGTACGATAAGTACGCCTCATGATTACAAAATTTGCACGCCTTAAATTTGAACTTTTTACAAAACCGTCTAAATCGGACTTTTTACGAGTTCATCAATTTTAAACCGCGAATCAAAAAACGAAAAAATGAGAATTTTTTGAATTTAAAATTATGCTTGATATCGTACTCCTGGGATTAAATCATAAAACAGCACCTGTAGAGCTCAGGGAATGCCTTGCATTTAATGAGGACGATACCGGCAGGGCCCTGGAAATCCTCCAACATTACCCCGCCATTAAAGAAGTCTTGCTCTTTTCCACATGCAACCGGATAGAAGTGCTCATGGCGGCCGAAGATAAGCACGGGGCTGTGACGGCGGCTAAACGTTTTATTTCCGAATTCAAGAATATAACGGTTAGCCAATTTGATGACGCGCTTTATATATATGACGGTGAAGAGGCGGTACGGCATATTTTTCGGGTTGCCTCCAGCCTGGATTCGATGGTCGTGGGAGAACCTCAGATCCTGGGTCAGATGAAGGCGGCCTATCTTGCAGCCACCCAAAGAAAAACATCCGGAGTTATTCTAAACCGATTATTACACCGAACCTTTTTCGTAGCAAAACGTGTTCGGACCGAAACAACCATCGGCGATCATGCGGTTTCAATTAGTTATGCAGCAATTGAACTCGGACGAAAAATATTCGGAACTCTTGAAAAAAAAAAGGTGATTATGATTGGTGCCGGTGAAATGGCCGAACTTGCCGTGGAACACCTGATTCGAAACAGGGTTGGAAATATTCTGGTTGCGAATAGAACCTTCGAACGGGGCGTTGATCTTGCCAAAAAATTCAGCGGCACAGCGATTCGCTTTGAAGAAATCGTTGACTGTTTACAAGAAGTGGATATTGTTATTAGTTCAACCGGATCACCTGATTTTATCATCATGCGCGATCAAGTTAAAGGGCTTATGCGCAGCCGGCGCAACCGGCCCCTCTTTTTTATCGATATCGCGGTCCCCCGTGATATTGATCCTGAAATTAACCGCCTTTTAAATACCTATGTTTACGATATCGATGACTTAAAAGGTGTCATTGATGAAAATGTTGAAGATCGCAAGCGGGAAGCCGTCAAAGCGGAAAGAATCGTAGACGAGGCAATCATCCGATTCCGGCAGTGGTTTGAAAGCCTGAGTGTGATACCGACCGTTCTGGCTTTGAGAAGCAAGATGGAAACCATTGCGAAAACTGAGGTCCAAAAAACACTACAATCTTTAAACCATCTGTCCGAGGATGATAGTCAGGCGATTCACAGAATGGCAAATGCATTAATCAATAAGATCCTGCATGATCCTACCCTTTTTTTGAAGGGCAATGGCTGCCAAGGAGATCGGTCGGGCTACCTTGATATCACTCGAAAACTTTTTAACCTGGACGATGAATAGCTGGTTTTACCGCGCTGAGGACGCGTTCTTTAATCCCGCCCGGGCGGGACTCACTTCAAATTTTAGTTCACTATTGCGAGGATTAAAATTTGAGCCGGACGCAGAGATTGGGCAAAATGGGACGTTTTGAAACTGGCTCAAAAGGTTTTTTTTACAAAACCATAAATTTTATTCTTTACACAAAATTTTATTTTTGCTATAGAATAAAATTTTCGTGATGGTGTCATAAATTCAATTTTTCAAGGGTTTGATAATGAAGAAGAAAGATATCGAACATTTTAAAGAGCTATTGACCGAGCGGCTGGAAAACCTGTTGAGTCAGGCAGACGATACGGTATCAGGAATGATTGACCCGAAAGAGAATTTTCCAGATCCGACGGATCGTGCTTCACTGGAAGCCGACCGGAATTTTATGCTGCGCATAAGGGACCGAGAGAGCAAGCTGATCAAAAAGATAAAAAAAGCGCTTGACCGAATTGAAAACGGAACTTTC
>JAFDFH010000017.1 GCA_019309945.1 Deltaproteobacteria bacterium | reverse complement strand
CAGCAGTTCGCGAAAGAGATGAACACCTTAAAGTCAAAGCTGATCGCCTTGAACCAATTTGAGGAAAAAATACGGATCATCGCCGATATTGACCTACCCCACCGACAGGACAGTTTTTTTTTTTTTTTTTGCTCGATCCAGGAAGATTTTTCGACCCACTCAGCCCTCATGAAAGAACCTGATGAATTGGTTCGTAAAATGGAGTCAAACTTGAGGTTGTTCGATCAGGTCACAAAAAATCAAAGCAAAGGATTTGAATTGCTTTTGAGCGCGATTGAAAATAAAATGACGCTTCTGGCCTCAACCCCTTCTATCCGTCCAACCCGGGGATGGATATCCTCTGGATTTGGATACCGTGAATCCCCATTTACCGGCCGACGTGAATTCCATCCCGGCTTGGACATTGCGACGCACTCCGGGACTCCTATCCTTGCGACTGCCGATGGAATCGTTACCTACGTCGGCCAAAAAGGTCTTCTCGGAAAAGTCGTGGTGGTGGATCACGGCCATGGCATCGTAACGCGCTATGGACACGCAAAAAAGATATTAATGAAACGTGGCGATTTGGTAAAACGGGGGCAGGCAATCGCCCGCGTCGGAAGTACCGGTCGCAGTACCGGGCCCCATCTTCATTACGAAGTGCGTCTAAATGGGATACCGATGAACCCAATTAAATACATACTTAATTAGTGCCTGAATGAAAAATCATGGTCAGAAAAAATCCGAATATCGCCTAATCTTATATAAAATTATCCGAAATCCGAAACAATTTTGAATATCAAATGATAAAATGACCCAAACTACCAACGCCATGGGCGTGGTAATCCGATCGTTTTGTCATTGGAACATTTATTTTTTTGTCATTGTTTCGGATTTCGTGTTTCGGATTGTGTCCTACCATGGGGAAATTGATCGAAAAAGTATGGTTTTCGATCCCGCAGTGAAATAGAAAGATTCGGGCAGGGTTTAGCATTGGCCTTGCAGTTTATGGCTTAATATGGATAAAAAACCAGTAAATTCAGATACATCGATAGAACATTTGAGAGAAATATCCACGTGGGTATCATCGGTTCAAAATCTGGATCAGATTCTTGAGCTTATCATTGCCACCGCCACCCGGATGATGAACGCCCAAGCGAGTTCCTTGCTTTTGCTGGACAAGAAAACCAAAAAACTGCATTTCAAAGTTGCCACCGGGGAAAAAAAAGATGCTGTTAGAAAGTATGCAGTGAGTTTGGGTCAGGGCATCGCGGGTTATGTGGCAGAAAAGGGAGAACCTCTTGTCATACCGGATGTCAATAAGGAACCACGGTGGTACAAAGAAATCAGCGAATCCATCGGCTTTAAAACACATTCTATCGCCTGTGTACCGATGATTTTGAAAAATGAAACCATCGGGGTGGTTGAAATTATTGATCGGGCGGATAGGAGTCCTTTCCTGAATGAAGATATCAAAATCTTAACAGTCTTTGCTGAACTGGCAGCACTGGCAATCGGCAACGCCAAAAAAATTCAGAAGGATAAAAGCGAGATCAAAGATCTCAGAGAAAAGCTTGATTTTAAGTATCAAATTATCGGAGACAGCAAAGCAATAATGGCGGTCATATCCGATGCTGTAAAGGTGGCAAACTCTAAAACAACTACGCTTGTTGTCGGAGAAAGCGGAACCGGAAAAGAATTACTAGCAAGGTTGATTCATCGGGCAGGTCCTCGGGAAAATATGCCGATGATCATTCTGAATTGTGCCGCGTTACCGGAATCCTTGATGGAAGATGAACTATTCGGCCATGAAAAAGGAGCATTCACCGGCGCCGAAGGCCAGAAAATCGGTAAATTTGAACAGGCGGACGGCGGTACCATTTTTCTCGATGAAATAGGGGAGATGAGCCCCGGGATGCAAGCCAAACTGCTGCGGGTTTTACAGGAAGGTATATTTTACCGGGTCGGCGGAATTACACCGATCTATGTGGATGTTAGAGTCATCTCAGCCACAAACAAAAACATTATCGAAGAAGTTACCGAAGGTCGATTTCGAGAAGATCTTTACTACCGCTTGAATGTTGTTCAGATTCACATGCCTTCCCTCAGGGAAAGGAAGGAGGACATCCCCCTGCTGGCCCAATATTTCCTGGAAACTTTTAACCAGGAAAAAGGCGTACCGCATCTTACCCTCTCAAAAAAAGCGATAGAAATGATGCTTCAGTATGATTGGCCTGGAAATGTCAGAGAGCTGAAAAACGCCATCGAACGGGCCGTGGTTATGGGTGACGGAGCCGAAATTACACCGGAAGATCTGCCGATATCTTCGCCGAAGGCAAAATTCTCCGGCCTTCAGTTAGGATTAACCCTGGAAGAGGCCTTAAATGCTTTTAAAAAAGAGTTTATCAAGCTAAACCTCGGGGATACCGGCGGCAATAGAAGTAAAGCCGCCAAGGTAATGAGTATTCAAAGGACGTATCTTTCACGCCTCATATCAAAATATAACATTGAATAACCATAGGGAAAACAAATAACAGCGCTATCTTTTAATTTTTACTTCCTTTCTTTTTCTTTTTGGGGCGGGTTTTACCATTCGTACCTCTACAGATTTTTCCGCGCTTTGTTCGCAAATCCCCTTTTCCCATATCTAAATCTCCCTCAAATCAATCGTGACAGTTTCGTATATGTCAATCCATACCTGTGGTTAATCTCCGAGACCTTTGGGAAACGCCCCCTTTTGCCCAATTCCGGCGTCAGGCTCAAATTTTAATCCTCAAAATACTAAATGTATTCCTGTGGTTAAATTTTTCGCCTTCCTTGGCCTTGAATAAAATGGAACATTTTTCAAAGGTCTCTCCCCCTCAGGCGGATCGCAGGCCTTGATCTTTAACAAACGATCGCATTTAATGATGGACTCTACTTTATTTTGCTATGATTTGTCAATTATTATCATCGTTTCAATATTTATCGGAAGTTACCCTTTCTTCTGGGCGTATGTTGACAACCTTTTAATTGGATGATATTTTCTCATGTCCTATATTTGTTCAACAATGGTGCGGCAACGTCAAAGTAGGCGCTGACACAGAACTCAAATCCGAAATGCAAATATCGAAAATGCGAAAAAATATCAACATTCGAATACTACCTGACAAAAACATTTCAGGGAATTAAAAAATATCGTAAAAGTTCAGCCACCAGACACGAAGGCACAAAAAAGTCGAATATAGAATCGGAGAATAACATGGTCGTATCGATCCTGTGCCGCCCGATAAAAAGGCACGTGCATTTATCTTGTCTCATTCCTTCCATTGCCATGGTTTTATTTTCCCTCTGGCCTTCAAACAACCTTCAGGCGGGGGAGCCCGTTCCCAAAAAAATACGTGCGAGCGTTATAAAAATAAGTGTCATTGCTCAATTTCCTGATTATGCTGTTCCATGGAATCCGGGCCGGATAAGACCCGGGACGGGGACCGGCTTTATAATTGCAGACAACCGGATACTCACCAATGCTCATTTGGCCAGTAATGCCCGATTTATCGCTGTTGAAAAAGAAGGCGATTCACGGAAATATGAGGCAAGGGTCAAATTCATCGCCCACGATTGTGACCTTGCGATTCTTGAAGTGTTGGACACGTCGTTTTTTGAAGGCATCGCCCCTTTATCATTCGGCGGCATGCCTTCGCTGGATTCGACGGTCACCGTCATCGGTTACCCGATTGGGGGAAGCCTGTTGTCCGTCACCCGCGGCGTGGTCTCACGAATCGATTACCAGGTCTATTCGCATACTTCGGCCGACAGCCACTTAGCAATTCAAATTGATGCGGCCGTCAATCCGGGAAACAGCGGCGGACCGGTCTTACAGGACAACGCCGTGATTGGGGTGGTGTTTCAGGGATACAGCGCCAACGTAGCTCAGAATGTAGGCTACATGATTCCGGTACCGGCAATTCAACGATTTTTAACGGACGTGGCGGATAGACATTACGACCGCTATGTGGATCTTGGCATCTTTACGTTTCCGCTTATCAACGATACTTATCGCCGTGCCGTTGGCCTGAAACCGGGGGATTATGGTGTGGTGGTCAGTCAAATCATAGCCGCTGGTGGGGCCGGCGGTATTCTCGAAGTAGGCGATGTCTTACTTTCCATTGATGACCGGCCCATTTTCAGCGATGGAAGTGTTGAAATGGATGGCCAACGGGTTCAAATGGCTGAAGTCGTTGAGCGCAAATTCAAAGACGACACGGTCCGCCTAAAAATCCTGCGGGCGTACAGGGAAATGGATGTCACCCTCCCGTTGAACTCGCCCTGGCCTTATTTAATGGTGTCCAGACGTCACGATGTCCGACCGCAATATGTTGTTTTCGGTGGCCTGGTTTTCCAACCGCTTTCGCGCGGTTTTTTAGAAGCAAGAAAAATCGAAGACATCAATATACTTTATTACTATTCGCTTTTTCTTGATAATGAAATTTACCTGGAACATCCGGAAGTAATTGTTCTTGGTAAAGTTTTGCCTGATCCGATCAATGCATATCTCGGGGAATTCGTCAATTCCATCGTCCACAAAATCAATACTAAAAAGATTCGAACCTTGCTGGATGTTGCTGAAGCCTTTAAAGAACCTTCCGATTATTATGTGATCCATTTTAGGGGCATAAGCCGGCCGGTTGTTCTGGAACGTCAACTCGTTATAGCAGCCCGGAACCGCATACTTCGCGAATATGGCGTTTTAAAAGAGGAACATTTAGCCGATTCCATTGTTCCCGAAGATGTGTTGAAAGCGTTTCACCGGTAAAATTGAGATCTAAATTCGGAGTTGTTCAATGACCTTTCAGACTTTCAGAATACAGGAACGCGGCGAGAAAAAAACAGCTATCCTTATTTTCGCGATAACCATTCTGTGCTTAGTGTGCACAGGTTGTCTGGGTTTTTCAACGAAGATCGTTTCCGACACCACAACATTTTCTCCGGACCAGTCCGTTATTCGGGTAAATGTCACTCGCCAGGGATACAATTTCCGGCGTCCCTGGGAACAACTGACATCCAAGACCCATACGGCCATCGGAGTAATCATCGCGGGACCCCGGGTTTTGGTAACCGCTTCCCTTATAGCAGACCATCGCTATATCGAATTGGAAAAAATTGATACCGGGGAAAAAAGCCGGGCCCGACTGGAAAAAGTCGATTACGAAGGCAATCTTGCATTGCTCAAGCCCGAGCGCAAAACTTTCCTGAAGGGTATGCAACCCGTTCAAGTGACCGTGGACGCCAAACAGGGAGATGAACTGCAGGTCTGGCAGGTAAAGCCCAACGGAACTGTGACCCCCGGCACGGGCACGATTACCGCTATTGAAGCGGCCCTTTATTCCTATCGTAATTATTTTCTACTATATCGACTCAACGGGTCATTACAATATCGTTTCGGGAATATTACCATGCCGGTTGTCAAAGACGGAAAATTGGCAGGCCTGGTTATGCGTTACGATGCCAAGCGACAAACCATTAATGTTCTGGCAGCACCGGTGATAAAACATTTCCTGGCGGATGCATCCGACGGCAAATATATGGGTTTTCCCACTACGGATGTTAAGATCGTTTCAACCGCAGACCCACAACTTCGACAGTATGCAAATATTCCCGATAGCGTGGGCGGCGTTTACGTGGAAGGGGTGGCACAGCAGAGTGCGGCCGCGAAGGCAGGCTTACGGAAAGGAGACATCATCATAGAAATCGCCGGATATCCAATTGACCGCCGTGGCAATTTTGAACACCCCATTTACGGTAAGATGGCCCTGTCGCATTTACTCCGTTGTGAATTCCATGTCGGCGACAAGATCAAACATCGTCTCTACCGGGCGGGGAAGCTTTTAAACATTGAGATCATTGCCGATCATCGACGGCCGGAAGCTTTTTTGGTTCCCCCATACATAATCGATATTCCTCCACGCTACTATATTTTAGGGGGGTTGGTTCTCCAGGAACTGTCTGTTCCCTATCTTCAAACATATGGAAAACGCTGGTCGGTTAAAGCACCCATCCATTTTGTCTATTACGAAAAGAACCAGGATTTTCTCGAAAATGACGGCAGGAAAAAAATCGTTTTTCTTTCCGGTGTGTTACCAAACTCCTACACCATCGGGTACGAAAGTCTTTCAAATATTGAGGTTACGCGCATTAACAATCAGGTTATCGCCAGGCTCGAGGATGTCCCGAGGGCCCTGGAAACTCCCGTGGATGGCTTTCACAAGATCGAGTTCAAACAACGCCCGAAAATGATCTATCTCAATCCTATGGAAATCCCGAAAATCAATGAACAAATAAAGAAACGGTACAGAATTTCCGTCCTGCAAAACTTAAATTAAACATCATTCCACTTGCCACAGTGTCCCTTCATTCAAGGTTCCAGGGCTTTCACAAGGGCTCTGAAGGTCTTATTGTAAGGTGTGTCAATGCCGGTCCGCTCACCGTATTCGACGAATTTTCCATTCATAAAATCGATCTCGGTCCTTCGTTTCTTCTCAATATCCACCAGCATGGACGGCTTGTGATTCCCTGACTTCTTCATGTATTCCATGGCGTAAGAATAGAAATCCCATCCCAGGGATATTTCATTGGCTCTGGTCACATTTACACATTCTTTGATCAAAGCATCGATGATTTGAAATATAATGGGATCATTCATGGCTTGGGACGTGGTCATCCCTGTGACCGCGCATACAGGATTCATGGAAGCATTCATTATGGTCTTGCGCCATACCATAGAGACAATTTGATCCGTACAATGGGTGGCAAGACCACAGGTGCTGAGCGTTTCCGCAATGGTAACGGTGGCATTCTTTGATTCTAAATGCAATTCCTGAATATAGTGGGGAGGGTGGTGAAACGGAATATGAATACGGCACGGCTTTGAGAGCATGCATCCATAATTCACCACAGCCCGCATAATCGGCTTGCGCCCCAGTGTCCTGGAGAGTTCCAACGCTGTATCAATTCCGTTTTGCCAGCTCACAACATACATGCCATCCTTGTAAAAGCTTTCGACTGCTGAAGCAATAAGCGGCAGCACATTGGCTTTTACCGCTATGAATATTACATCCGGAAGATAATCAGCAAGATCATCAACACTTGTGCATATCCTCGAAACGGTTTGCTGAAGGTTTTCCGCACCTTCGATAATGATTCCGGGATCCAGTGCCGGTTTGACCAATTCCGGGACCACATCACAGAGGGTTACATCATACCCACCTTTTGCAAGGAATGCCGCAACAATGCATCCCACTGGACCAGCCCCAACAACTGCAAATGATCGGGGATGAAAATTGCCTGTTGTCTCCATTTATACCCCTTCCCCGTTAGCTTTGGCGAAACGCAGTCCCGACTAAGCGGGATTTTAGAAATCGTCAACATTGGTTTTTCGTTTCGAGAATTCCGAAGGCTTCCGAGTCAACCAGAGTATAACCGTTTTCCTCTAAGATCTTAATGGCTTTATCATTATCGCTGAAGCGAAAAATCATTACGGCCTTGCCGGCTGCAAACCCCAAAAACGCGTATGTGTAAAGTACATTCACCTGCGCCGTCATCAGCGGTTTGAGCAACCCCGCGAGTTTTCCCGGCTTATCCTCGATCTCCACTGCAACCACTTCATTTACCTTGGCCGGCATATGCATCTCCATCAAGATACGCCGGGTCGAAGCGAGATCCGAAACCAGAAGTCGAAGTTGCCCAAAGGCACCGCTATCCACCAGATTCAGCGCCCTTAGATTAATTCCGGCTTTCCCCAGCGCCTGAGTGACTTCATACAGCCGACCGGGTGAATTCTCAATCGATATGGTAACCTGCTTTAACTTCATATAACCCTCGCCCTCCTTCATCAAACTGATGCCAAGCAGATTGTAGCATAGTTCTACAGTTCTCGATAGACCGTCTAAAGTTGTTTGGTAAGTGACTAAAATGCTTTTTTGGCCCTGGTAATATTTTCGACCGCCCCCATTACAATCAAAGTGGCCCCCTCTTTTAAAACCTGTGAAGGAGATGGATTGAACTCGATTTCCCCGTCAATTTGTTTCAACCCGAGAATCAACAGCCCCAACTTTTCTTTTAATCCGGATTCACCGATATTTTTCCCCGAGACACCTGAATTTCCGGATATCGTTATTTCATTGATCCTTAAATTTCCTTGACTGCTCCGCAACATCTGATCCAGAAAATCCACGGCCGCCGGCCGTATCATTTGAGATGCCATGCGCAGGGCTCCAATCGCGTTGGATGACACAACGCCATTGGCCCCTGCCTTCATGAGTTTCGGCTCCAATTTTCCTTCGATCATTCTGCTGATGATACGAATCTTTTTATTCAGCATTCTTGCTGTCATGGTGACATAGAGGCAGTCTTTATCCGAGGGCAGCGCAATGAGAATCCCGGACGCCCTTTGAATACCGGCGGCAATCAGATTTTTATCATCGGTTGCATCACCATTTATATAGAGCAGGTCAGCAATAGTATTTCTGCATTTTTCGATATTACCTTCTTCGTGTTCAATCAAAACAACTTGCTCATGGTTCATGCTAAGCTCAAGCAGGACCGGCCGTCCGGTTTCACCCCCACCGCATACAATATAATGATTTTTCAATTTCTTTATCTGCTTTTCTATCTTTTTTTTCCTCAGTATTCCGGAGAGTTCACCTTCAATGATTATTGCGGTTAGCGTACTGATGCCGTACAGGATTATTCCCATACCGAAAGTGATGAGGATCATGGTAAAGATCTCGGCAGGCATATTACCGGTAACCTCAATAACTTCTCCATAGCCGACACTGGTCAGAGAGATCACCGTCATATAAATACAATCCATTAAATTATGTTCGCCGCGAAAGAGAAGGTAATAACCATAACTTCCAAGCGTTATCACGAAAATAATAGCGAACAAAATAAGATAGAGTCTTCTTAAAATATTCATCATTTACCCGGGATTGAAGGATAATTGTCTGTCATCCGATGTAATTTTATATATCAGTCGGCGGTAAACTGTCAAGGACAGGAGATCCGGACGTCGTCATATTCAGAACATAACATGAATGGGCTTCAACGGCGGTTAATGAACAGGAGGTGGTTATGCAAGGATAGATTTATTCCAAAAAGCCCATGGCGCTGGGAAGCCAGAGGACCATATCGGGGAAATAGGTTATAAAAAGCAGTATGGCGGTCTGTATGGCAAGAAACGGAAGGACCGCTCTGGACACATAGATGATATCCCTGTTGGCGATTGCCCCGGTTATGTAAAGACTGACTCCCATGGGAGGTGTACAGTATCCGATGGCCAGGTTGACGGTCATGATTAACCCAAAATGCATCCAGCTGATATTGAATGCATCCAGCATAGGAAGAAATACCGGGCCGAGGATCATTGTTGCCGATATGATATCCATAAACATTCCCACGACCAGAAGAAGGATGTTCATGGCCAGAAGAAATATAATTGGAGAATGAATGGTTGATAGAACCGTTTGGGTGATTGCGCCCGGAATATTTTCCAGAGTAAGCAAACGTCCAAAACAGGTGGCTCCTGCCACAATGATGAGCAGGGTTGCAGACGTTACCGCGGAGTTAACCGTAATCCTTTTGACATCGCGCAGTTTCATGGAGCGATGGATGAAGAGCTCAACAATAAAAGCATAAACGCAAGCCACCACGGCCGCTTCATTAGCGGTAAAGGCGCCGGAGAATATCCCGCCAAAGATAATTATCGGCAGCATTAGCGACCAAAAGCCTTCTTTTAAGATAATCAGTACTTCGATAGTGCTTGGAATCGGCATCCGCACGATTTCCGTTTTTTTGCGAAAGAAAAAATATGTATAGATACATGTGCTCGACATGATAAGGAGACCCGGCAAAAATCCTGTCAGGAAAAGTCCCTCCAGGGAAACATTACTGATCATACTGTATAAAATCATGCCGATACTCGGTGGAATGATCACCCCGAGATTAGGAGAGGTCGTCATAAGCCCCAGGGTATATCGCTCAGGGTATCCGTTATCCAACAGCGCAGGTATCATAAAGCCGCCCAAGGCCACGACGGTGGCCACCGTTGATCCGGAAATGGCACCAAAAAGACCACAGGCCAGAATACCGGCCATACCGAGGCCGCCGGGAAGCCAGCTCACCAGCGCATTGGCCACTTTGATAAGCTTTTCGACGATTGAACCCGCGGTCATGATATTACCGCAAAGAATAAAGAAAAGGACCACGACAAGGGCAAACTTGTCCATACTGCGAAAAAGGCTTTGTATCAGCAGGAGAATCGGCAGATCCGTGAAAAAAATAACCCCTAAAACGGAGGTGAAAAAAAGGCACATGAATACGGGAATATAAGTGGCCATGGTTCCCAGAAGAATCAACAAAATAATCATATGGCTCAATTCCATAAACCGGATCTCCTACACTTATCACAAAATCGGACAGACAAGCCTATTGCTGACGTTTGCCGGCATGAATCTCGACAATATCGTCATAAACCACCTGAATGGTCCGGATAAACATCATGCCGCCCATCAAGGGTAATATGGCATAAAGATAAACCAGGGGGATCTGCAAAATAACCGTCTTCTGATGGGTTTCAACTTGCAATACCGCCATCAGCCATCCATAATAAACCATTATGATGGAAAAAATCAGTGTTACCAAATTACTGAAAAAGGTGAGGGGCAGCTTCAGCCTGGGAAAGAGCTGAACCGAGGCATCGATCTTGATCATGGAACGATTCTTGATTGCAGCACTACAGCCAATAAAAGTGGTATAGATGATGACCTCACGGACCAGTTCTTCTGACCAGGCCAGTGTGTAGTTGAAGCCATAGCGTAAAACCACATTAAAAAAAAGCGCCACAAGGGCCACCATGACGGTGACAAATAAGGTCCATTCCTCAAAAAAAGTCAAAATCTTGTCTAAAAAACCAAGAATCTTTCCAAACATAGGTCGGTTCCCTTTTTAAGCTGAAGGCTCAAAGCAAAAAGTCACTGCAACTTAGTCATTATGTACCTTTAAAAAAAATCGGTTACTGATAACATGTGTGTCAGTATTAACCAATACATTTTTTCTTAAAATTTCTTTTCAACGGTCAACCCGAAATGGTGTCGAACCGCCCGCCAAGCCTGTGGCCGATGGATAAAAAAAGGGGCTCGTTATGAGCCCCTTGTATATTGCTTGTGATCCAATTACGGCGTGTATCCCATGTAGCCCTGTACTTCTTCCAGAAAATTGGCCGGCCGATACGTATCGCCGGGATAGAGCTTATTGATCTCATCAAGGAATTCCTGGTGAACAACATCACCCTGGCTTTGGAGAAGGGCCATTTCGTTATCGGAAAGACGGAAAAATTGTATACCGTTGGCCTTCGCCTTTGCGATTTCGTCGATTTCCTGCTGCTTGCTTTCCTGACGGATTTTTGCACAGACTTCATGGACAACCTCTTTAAAGGTTTTTTGCAGGTCCGCCGGCAGACTATTGAACCAGGCCTTGTTGAAGATCCAAATAAATAGACCCTGAGCATAATTGAGCTGTGTGAAATATTTGGCCACCTCGAACTTCTTGGTGATATTGCACACCATCGGCGTGTGGTCCAGGCCGGTAATCACCCCCTGTTTCAGAGCAATCGGCACATCCGGCCAGGGCATGACGACCGGGTGAAATCCCCACTGTTTGTATAGGAGTTGATTGACGGTCGCTTCCGCGGTACGGAATTTTACTTTCTTGGCATCTGTAATGGTTTTGATTGGAATGGTGCTGGCCCAGCCATAGTTTCCGTATCCGGTGATGTCAAGCCCCATAATCCCCTGATGATCCATTGCCATCATAAAATGGCCGAACAGATCACCGCTGGCCACAAATTTATCCAGCTTTTCAAAAGAATTGACGAGGAAAGGAAGGTTAATCAGACCAAACCGGGGACCTAAATTGGTTGAGGCAACGGAGCTGCAGGCCATTCCCTGAATGGCGCCCATCTGGAGCTGGTTCAGCACTTCAACCTCCCCGCCGAGCATGGAAAAAGGTTTATAGTCAAGATACATTTGGCCGTTTGTTCGTTCCCACAACGCATCCCGAATCGCAAATCCGGCATACACACCTTTAATCACGGGATGTGACACGTTTGATACGATGAATTTATACTTTGCACCCGATGGATCAAAATTAGGCTTCCATTTATCCAGTGAAGGTCCTTTCTTTTTCGCTACCACCGGTTTTTTTTCAGGTTCAGTGGTTTTCTTCGCTTCTTCATCCGGTTTTTCACCCTGACCGCAAGAAATCAATAATACCCCACCCATTAGGAATACGACAACTGCAATGATAATTACTGCTGGAGAAATTTTAAATCGCTTCATCATAATTGATACCACCCCGTTATGATAAGTTAAATGTGATTCTACCCTCTAAAAATAAGACCTTTGCAAAACGCCCTTTTTGCCCAATTTCTGTGTCCGGCTCAAATTTTATTCCTCAAAATACTCAATTATTCCTATGATTAATCCGCCTCAGGCGGATCGCCTTCCTCGAACTTGAACAAAAATGAGCATTTTTCAAAGATCTCAAAATATCGCCGCGTTCCAGAAATTTAATAATCGTCATTCATATATCAATCAAAAGAATGGAAATATACTACAGTCACACCATTTACTGTCAAGGAAAAAATGAATCTCCTTTCCAATCATTAATAAAAATCAGTTTTGCTGGTTATGCCCGGATAAAGAATATTTTTACACATGATGCACTCATTTCCTAAAAAATTCCCTTATAATCATCATAAACCCTTTTTCTTCGATTCCACGTCAGGATTGGGTACAGGTATTAAAAACCGTTCAACCGAAGGGTACTGGCAATGACCTTTTGATAGCACTTCATCTAATCCGGTTAAATCATAAGGGCCCGTTATCCTTTTCCCTTTTGGAAAATCGATGACCAGCAGGTAGCGATCCCCATCCAAAACAATACCTGCACCGGTGTGTTCGGTTGCACAAAGTGAATGATTTACCCTGACCTTGCGTTTAAACGTTTTGTAACCCGCTCTTTTTAGTAAAAAACTCCCTAACCGTGCAACGGCAGCCGAATTTCCGGATTTCCTATGAAATGTTTTTATAGGTCCGGCGTATTCACCAGGTTCAAAAGTGAATTCCTTCATAATGTAAAAGTGAACAAGTTCAGGGCTATTGACCCTATCCGCTACCCTATCAAGTTCATTCCATCCTATTCTGTGCTTTGCCAACGTTTCATCAAAGGGTTTATAAGTGTAACCAAAAGATTCGGAATGTTTTTTCGCAAGTGCAATAATATAATCTGTTACGCCTTTGTTTTTAGCGTAGAACGCTCTAATTTTCTGTAAAATTTCCTGATTATTACAGCTTTTGTACAATTTAACAGCTTCTGTTGTTCGCCATTCCCACTGGTGAAGATGGATGTTATGCGTCAATACCCATGCTTGAACGAGCAAATCTTCTAAATTGTAATCGTTAATCAAAACTTCCGCCTCATATGTCTTGTTGTCACGGACAAGCCAGTAGAGTGCTTGCAAGGGGGCATTAAATCTTCTTGTCTCTGGACGCCCTGTTTGGCACATAATCTTAAAGGCGTAGTTAAACTTGAACGTATGCTTTTTATACAGGCATAGTAGATTTTTTAATGCATTAACGTCACTTAATGATACTTTCTTCCGAAATTCCGGTAATTTTCCAATTTCTGACGATAGCAGGCTATTTTCATGTGCGAGCCTGACCAGCATCGATTGAATTGATAAAAAATATTTGTTTTTCGTCATTTTCCGTGAAGGCAAATATTTATTATCGGTAACGCTCAGATTGGGCCTGGTTGCCGCACAACCCCATAAAAGTTGAGCCAATATGATGCCAATAAGTGTATAACTTAATGATTTTTTATTAAAAAATCTTCTATTCACGATGTTTGATTGTTTTTTTGTTTAACGCTTTTTTTGCTCTCCAGCCCTATCTTTTACCAATAGAAAAATAAATGGTTTAAGGATATCCGGATGGATCGAAATAAAAAGGCCTTGTGTTTATTGACAAGGCCTTTTTTTCCGCCACTCTTTTTTCTAAACGAAAGTTATCTATTTGTCTACAGGATCAATTTGTTTCTTATCCTGAAGATCCTCTGATGAAGATCCCTCCTTTAGTTCCGCGTCGAGTTCATCAGATGTTGATCTTGATACACCGTCTTCCGCTTTTCCTTCGTCAGCTGTTTCCATTGCTGACGAAGGCGCTTCTATCGCTCCTGTAGATGCTTCCAATGCTTCAGGAGTTTCATCGGAAGGCGCTGCTGTGCCCCCAGCGTCGGATGTATCATCTTTTTCATCAACAGTGACTTTCTGATCGGCCGACGGCTCCTTTTCCACTTTTAGTTTGGCCTTCTTTTTAGCTTTCTTCTTCATGGTCTTTTCAGAATCCACAAGTTCAATGATAGAGATCGGCGCAGCATCTCCAGGGCGCCTCCCCAGCTTAATAACCCGGGTATAGCCGCCGGATATGCTGCCAAAGCGTTTATCGGCCTCATCAAATAGCTTGTAAACAACCTCTTTTTCCCTAACAATGGAAAGTGCCTGGCGCCTGGCATGAAGGTCTCCCCGTTTCGCCAGCGTAATCAAATGGTCAGCCCAGCCCCTTAATGCCTTGGCCTTTACATCCGTCGTACGGATACGTTCATATTTAAAAAGCGAGGTCACCATGTTTCTGAACATGGCCTTCCGGTGACTGCTCGTTCTATTTAATTTCAAACCGGCTTTTCGATGTCTCATTGTAACGATTACTCCCCTTCCTAAATCTCTTCTTCGGGCGCTACAAATCCATCAAGTTTCATCCCGAGCGAGAGGCCCATTTCACTTAAAACTTCCTTAATCTCGTTTAGTGATTTTCTTCCAAAGTTTTTAGTCTTCAGCATCTCTGCTTCGCTCTTTTGTACCAGTTGATAAATTTTCAGAATATCGGCGTTCTTAAGACAATTAGCACTGCGAACAGAAAGCTCGAGCTCTTCCACGCTTCGATAGAGATTCTCATTAAACTGAAACTTTTGCTGGTCTTCCGCTTTTTTCTCCGGTTCCGGTTCAAGCTCTTCATCGAAGTTGATAAAAATTGTCATCTGTTCCTTTAAAATTTTGGCAGCATAGGCAACGGCGTTTTCGGGCAAAATACTACCATCCGTCCATACCTCCATGGTGAGTTTATCATAGTCCGTCCTTTGTCCGACACGGGCATTCCCCACCACGTAATTCACCCGTTTAATGGGTGAAAATACGGCATCGATCGGTATGGTGCCGATGGGTGCATTTTCATCCTTATTGGCTTCAGCCAACGAATAGCCCTTCCCGATATTCGCAGTCATCGTCATTTTCAGTTCTGCATTTTCCGAGAGGGTTGCGATATGAAAATCTGGATTGAGAACCTCAACCTTTCCATCATCACTGATGATATCTGCAGCCGTAACCTCTCCTTCTCCTTTAGCATCAATACGAACTGTTTTTGATTCTGCATCCGAAAACTTTAGACGAACCATTTTTAAGTTCAGGATAATCTCGGAAACATCTTCAAGAACACCCGGAATAGCACTGAGCTCGTGCATCACATTCTCGAACTTCACAGACACAATAGCAGCACCATGCAGAAAAGAAAGTATTATCCGCCTTAAAGAATTACCGATCGTAATTCCGAATCCTCTTTCAAGCGGTTCGCAAACGAACTTGCCATAGGAAGGCGTGCTGGTTACCTGAACCTTTTCCGGCCTTATCATCTCTTGCCAATTCATGTACATCAGTTCATTTAATGACATTTTTTATCTCCAGATTTTTTTTGAGGATGACCGAGTCGAAATGGAGTCGATTCCGTCCTGCCATTGCAGTAAAAGTTTTGCGTATAGCAAGCGTCAGCCTGCTAGCGGGAATAAAGTTCCACGATAAGCTGCTCCTGAATCGGCACTGTGATATCCTCACGGACCGGGTAACCTTTGATCGTTCCTTGCAAGTTTTCTTTCTCTAGTTCGAGCCACGGGGGGACACCTCTCCTTACAACGGCCTCCAGAGAATCCGCGATGGCCTGCATGCCACGGCTTTTTTCACGAATTTTAACTACATCACCCACCTTTATCCTATATGAGGGAATGTTTACTTTCCTGCCGTTCACAAGAAAGTGATTGTGTCTCACAAAATGACGTCCCTGGGATCGCGAATTCACAAAACCCAATCGATAAACCACATTGTCGAGTCGACGCTCTAGAAATGCAAGTAGATTTGTTCCGGTGATGCCTTTTTGTCGATCAGCCCTTTTAAAAAACAGGCGAAACTGTTTTTCGGAAAGCCCGTACA
>JAFDFH010000540.1 GCA_019309945.1 Deltaproteobacteria bacterium | reverse complement strand
AATAGCATGCGCCGTATATCCGGGTGTTGAATGATTGAAACCGATGGTGCGTCTTTATCCATAAATTGAAGAAGATGCTTTCCCTGGATCCGTTCTCTAGCATAATTAAGCGCACACAAGTAGGCGGATGATGCACAACTAAATCCTTGAAGGCCCGTAAGCAGTCGAGCCTCGTTCATCATCTGAAACATGGCGCGCATCCCTTTGTTCTCTTCGCCCAGAAGGGTTCCTCGGCGCAAGGGTGCAGGTTGAGTTTCCATGAATTCCCATTTTTTCTTCAATACCGGTGCAGACCACATCGTTGGGCTCGCCGAGGCTTCCATCATCTTTGACCCATATTTTGGGGACGAGGAACAGGGAAATGCCTTTGGTACCTGCTGGCGCGCCTTCGATCCGGGCCAAAACCGGATGAATGATATTTTCCGACAGATCATGCTCGCCCGCGGAAATAAAGATCTTGTTTCCGGTAATCGAATAGGTGCCGTCATCGTTTTTTACGGCAGTGGTGGCGAGCGCACCGACATCCGAACCGGCGTCTGATTCAGTGAGCAGCATGGTACCGGTCCACTCCCCTGAATACATCTTTTTCAGAAAGAGGTCCTTCTGCTTATCGGTCCCAAATACCTCAACGAGTCTTCCTGCACCATGGGTTAATCCTGCGTAAATCATAAAGGGGAAATTGGCACCGTTGAAGTAATCACTGGCTGCCAGGGCAACCGTAACCGGCATTCCCTGTCCCCCCCACGCAGGATCCTCCGACATGGCAATCCATTCACCTTCCTTAAAGAGCGTATAGAGTTTATGAAAGGATTCCGGAATGGTCACCTTGCCCTTGTCAAACTTGCACCCCTCCTTATCACCGAGTTCCCGTGTGGGCAGCATCTCTTTGACAGCCAGATTCCGGGCTTCGGTAACAATCAGATCCACGGTTTTTTTGTTAAACTCGGCAAACCTTTCGTGTTTACTCAAATCCTCTACCTGCAATTGTTCGTGAAGGACGAAATCGACGTCCCTTCGGTCTGAAATAACCTGTGCCATAATATAATTTCTCCTTTTTTTATCCCCATTGACAGCGTAACCTGCCATCGCCGGGCTAACTGTTGCCTACCCTATTATGTGCGCCGATCCCCCTGATAAAAAGGTCTACAAGGGGGTCAACCATTGAAACAAGGTCATACTTGCCTTCTGAATGCAGCCAGGTATTGATGACCTCATCTACACTTCCGAGAATGAATCGTTTGACCAAACTTATATACAGATCCCTGCGCATACTCCCTTCTTCCTGACCCTGCTCCACAATTTCTGAAACAATATCCATGTACATTTTGGACATTTCTTTTATCTGACCTTCAACCAGACGGTTTTTTTGATGTGTTTCGGCCTGGTAAACCACGGCCATGTCCCTGTCGCGCTGAAATTCCTGAAGATGCCTGAAGACAAGGTTTCTTAATTTATCGATGGCTGTTTTGGCCTTGTCAACCTCTTCTCTGAACCGGTTAAATACCTGTTTTGCCTTATAACTGAAAATCTGGACCAGAATATCATCTTTGTTTTTAAAATATAGATAAATGGTACCATCCGCAACACCCGCTTCGCCGGCAACCATCGATATGGTGGACTGAAAAAACCCCTGGTCGGCAAACACTTTGATCGCCGCTTCGAGGATACGGTGATATTTCTCGTTTGTTTTGGCTTTTGTACGAATAGCACACCTCCTGAATGAATTTCCATAATAGTAAATTATGAATGAATGTTCATTCATTTATCAAAGTCTCTTTATGGTGTCAAGAAAATTTGGCAAAAAGAGTTTTTTGGAAAACTTAGGGTTCACTCAGAAATTAATTCACAATTTTTAAGCGTTGAGGCTCCCGGTAGGATAGGTAGACAGTTCGTAACTTCTCAAAAACTTATGGTTAAATATACCAGCGGAGTCATCCGGTAATTTTTTTCAAAGCGGACAACTGTTTGAAGCCGTTTAGGGCGGCTTGCAGTGACCCGAACAGTATAAATTGTTGATTGCAGCCTGTTTGTGCTAAGCGATACACTCATTTTAGATCCCGTGCGCGGGACACTGTTAGGCGCCCTTAACGGCAAGTTTTGGCCGTATTGAAAAAAATTGCCGGATGGCGCAGCGGGCCTTACGAAACATATTGAGAACTTACGACAACTCAAGGGGTTAGCTTTGCTCAGTCAAATGAACCATAATCGCTTTTTGAGCATGCAACCGGTTTTC
>JAFDFH010000539.1 GCA_019309945.1 Deltaproteobacteria bacterium | reverse complement strand
CTCTGTACGTATTACTTCGGAGTTTCCGTCTCTTCATCCATCTTCATATCTGACATATCGAGATCGTCAGCTTCCATTTTCGTTGACCCGGAAGAGCGTGGCGTTGAACTTTGCTTGCGGACTTCCAGCATTTTCTGAATGGCCTCTTGTAGACGGCTTTCGGAATCGAGCATGAACTGGGCGGAAATCACAATCTGTTCATTTTCTTGCAAGCCTTCAAGCACCTGAAACTCATAATTATTTCCTTCTACACCAAGTTTGACTTCCCGGGGCTGAAATCGGCCCTTGCCAAGTGCTACAAAAACGACCTTTCGAACGCCGCTGTCAATGACCGCTTCCTGGGGAATAACCAGACTGTCGCGGTCAATGACGGACGCCAGGTCCACATTGGCGTACATATCCGGCTTCAGCTTAAACTCAGGATTGGGGAACTCCAATCTAAGCCTGGCCGTGCGGGTCTCGGCTGTAAGAAACGGATAAATATAGAGCACCTTGCCGCTAAAGATCTTGCCCGGGATATAGGAAAGTTCCATTTTCGCAGGCATTCCATTTCGAACCCAGGGAAGCTCGTACTCATAAATATCTACATCCACCCATACATTGGACAGATCAGCGATTTCATACTGGTGCTCGCCCGCTTTTACATAATGACCCTGAAAAGCGTTTTTCTTGATAACCACACCTCGGGCTGGAGAATATATGGTTAGGGTTTTTTGGGCGTTTCCGGTTTTTTCGATTTTCTTTATCTGCTTCTCGCTCAGATCCCAGTACCTCAGTCGCGTACGGGAGGCTTTTAACAAACGCCAGGCCCCTTCACGGATGCCGGCGTAAGGACTTGCTTTTAGACTTGTGTTCTGCTGAAGGGCCAAAAGATATTCCTCTTGGGCCGTTACTAATTCCGGACTATAAATATCAAAAAGGGGCTGGCCTTTTTTTTCCGGACTATAAATATCAAAAAGGGGCTGGCCTTTTTTCACCGTTTCACCGACAAAATCCACATACAGTTTTTCAATCCAGCCGTTGAACTTGGTATTGACCGCATAGATCCGTCTTTCATCATATGTAACATTGCCAAAGGTGCGAATATGTTTGACCAGGGGTTTACGTATGACCCGTCCCAGCCGAACGCCCATATTTTGCATGGTTCTCGGATCAATGCGAATGGTGGAGGTCGCTTCCTTTTCATCATCTTCATCTTCGTAAACCGGTACCAGATCCATTCCCATGGGAGATTTTCCCGGTTCGTTGCGAATGTAGGTAGGGTCCATGGGAGCTGCCCAGTATTTGACCTTTTTACCGGTTTTGGAATCGATCGTCCCTGCTTTTAGTCCTTTTTCTGAAGCCGGGGCTTTTGTACCCGATAGGTTCCGTTTGTCTGCGGGGTTCATGTCGAAACCCGTCCAGATTAAAACTGTCAACACCCCGATCAATCCAAAGATTGTCACAAGGATTGACCTTTTTATAAATCGTTTCATGATGTTTGCTCCTTTTGCAAATGCGATCCATTATCGATAGGATCCTGCGACAAAAGCGGTGCGCCCATAACCTCTACAAGTTCGGCATGCTTTTTATAGAGACTGAACAGATAATTTTCGGACTGAAGTTCGAAGCGAAGCAAATTGATTTGGGAACTAATCGTAGTGTTGAAATTCACCTTACCAACTTCATAGGCGACCAGGGAAGACTGGGCCCATTGCTCTGCCTGAACCAGCAAAGCATCCGTAATCAACTTGTAATTCTCCTGGATTTTGCGGATATCGGTTGCCAGGGCGTCTATTCTGTATGGGAGACTGTTTGCCAGATTTTGATAAGATTTCAGGGCGGCCTGATGAAGCGCTTTGGTTGCTTCCCGTTTTTTGTTCTGCCTTGTTTTCTGCCAGAGGGGAATATTTACAACAACCGATGCTGAAACAAAGTCCGGCGAGTTCTGGCCGTTTTCGAGATCGTCCCGCTGACCATATCCCACTTTGAAATCCATATCCGGCCAGTAGTCCTTGCGGGCCAGCTCAATCTCCACTTTGGCCTGATCGACTTCAGCCTGCTTGACTTTTAGCCAGGGATTCATCGCCAGGGCACGGGTTTGTAGTTTCTTTATTTCCAGTACCAAATTAGGATAGGGCAAACGCTGAGGAGGTGTTACAGGGATGAAATTCCCCCGATTAAGCAGGCCGTTAATCCGATCTTCAAGGGTGCGGCGCTTTTTCTCTAAAGTGATCTGTTCATCCAGAAGTTTACTTATTTCTACCTGAGCTTGTAAAACATCTTGCTGGAGACCCTGACCGGTCGAATATCTCATCTCGGATACCCTTAGCAACTGGTTCAACATTTTAGTAAGTCGCTCATTGATTTTTTGACTGCTGGTAACAAAACCCAACTCGTAATAGGCCGTCGCAATTTGCCGGGTAAGTTCTTGCCGCTTAGCCTTTAGGATCGCTTCCTGACGGAGCGCTTTCATTGCGGCCTGTTGGGATCGGAGGTCTAATTTGCCGAACCACGGTATTTTCTGGGCAATAAAAAGCTGCTTTTGAGTCATTGGCGTTTGGTCAAAACGAAAGCTGTCGGTTGGAAGATTCAGCACACCGATGCCAATGCGCAGATCATCCAATGAGCCGGCAAACGAGATCTCTTCCCTAAAGCCTTTCACCTTAGATTCCAGGCTTTTGACATCCTGATTGTTGGCCAACCCTTCTTCAATGAGTTCGGCCAGTGGTTGTGGCGTCCTGATGAAAGGGTCTGCCGCTGACACCTTGGTAGCAATGCAAACAACCACTGTAACGATCGACGTTAACACTAATAATTTGAGCAAAAATGTTTTCTAAAGTTTCCATGTGTTTCGGTGAGTATTAATAGCAAAATGGGTGCCAATAAAATATCTATATGAATTTATTGTAAAATTCAAGCTATCCAAATCTCCAGGCCTAATAGGTGCGCAATTTTTACGCGAAATATAGCAATTTCCAAAGAAAGTGCGAAATAAATTTGCATTCACTCACCCCTGATGTTATGCGTAAGATAAAAGCTGATTATTCCCCTGATCTTTATTAAAGTTACCCCAAAATAACCAAACCTTATCAGCACAAACAGACTGGATTCGGTCGGTTTTCATTTAAATCCGGTTAATCATGAAAATCCTCTTGCAAAATAGATTGTATTTACCCGCTATTACCATCATTGCGGTGGTCCTTCTCCTGCTTCTGCTGATCGGCATCTCTACCTACCGAAATCTCGACCATGCCAAAAAAACCGCATTGAAATTCACCCATCGCCAGGGCTTGACGATTCTTCGGGCTTTGGAAGCAGGCGCCCGGGCCGGCATGATGATGCCCATGTGGGGAGAAGACTCGATCGGGAGTCTTATTCAGGAAACCGGAAAAAGTGAAGATATTGCTTATGTTTATCTCATCGATTCACAAGGTACGGTTGTCCATCATTCAACGCCATCCCTTGAAGGAATGCATTCTGACTGGTTGCCACGGTTAGACAGTCCGGATAACGTCCAAACCCGGATTAAGCGCAGCCCGGATGGTATCCCTATATATGATCTGGCCAAACGTTTTGCGCCTCTTCCATCCTTACTTACACCCTCCCCCCCCGGTAGAACGACGGGGCATCTCAAAATAATGCTACCCCATCAACATTCAGGCAGCATCGTCGTCTTAGGTTTG
>JAFDFH010000167.1 GCA_019309945.1 Deltaproteobacteria bacterium | reverse complement strand
CAGGAGGGACTGAAAAAGATGAACATCGAACATCGAACGTCCAACATCGAATGTTGAATGGGAAAAAGGGAACCCAGAGATGGTTAAAACTTATTCAGCGTGTACCATTAATTAAAAAACCTGAACTACTAAATGATATTTTAAAGGAAACAAAAAAATTGATTAAGATTTTCGTTACGAGTATCAAAACGGCCGTTCGACAGGCTCACGGCCCTGAGCGGAGTCGAAGGGCCGTTCGACAGACTCAAGGCCCTGAGCGGAGTCGAAGGGCCGTTCGACAGACTCACGGCCCTGAGCGGAGTCGAAGGGCCGTTCGACAGACTCAAGGCCCTGAGCGGAGTCGAAGGGCTGAAAAGAAAAAGAAATAGCCATTCAAAGTCCGACATTGGTTTTTTTATTCGATTTTATAATAATTTGAGGAGCGGAGCGACATCATTATTCGACGTTCGATGTTCAATGTTCGATGTTGGACGTTCATCTTTGTTGGAATTTTCAATTTCACCGCATCTGCGGTTACCTCGACAATCGCTCAATTTAATTAAATAAAGTATAACCCAAATGTTTTGAAAATGTTGCCTAAAATATTAAATTTAAAAGATCTTGTACCAACAATAAATTCCCTGCATGAGTCAGGCAAACGTGTTGTTTTTACCAACGGTTGCTTCGACATCCTCCATGTGGGGCATATTCGTTATCTTGCGACGGCCAAAGATCATGGCGATATTCTTGTCGTGGGACTAAATTCGGATGAATCCGTAAAAAGGATAAAAGCAAAGGGGCGACCGATCGTAAGTCAGGATCAACGGGCCGAGGTCCTTGCCGCCCTTTGGTTCGTGGATTATATAACTATTTTCAACGAACCGGATCCTTTAATACTCATACAGACTTTAAAACCGAATGTTCTTGTAAAGGGCGCTGACTGGCCTGAGGAAAAGATCATCGGAGCTGATTTTGTCAAGGCCAACGGGGGGCGGGTAGTAAGAATTGAGGTTATTCCGCAAATTTCGACTTCCCGGATCATACGACGAATCGTGAACCGGTATCAGGAACCGTCGTCATTAGACACTTGATAATTATTTTTGTGTTTTTTGTGGCAAAACTTTTTTCTTCTCGCCACAAAGACACCAGGACACTAAGAACGAATAACAAAATAAAATCCTTTGTGTCTTGGTGTCTTGGTGGCAAATATTTTTGGTTCTCTCCGAGCCGTAAGCCTTACGAGCCGGAGGCCGGCTTGTCCCGTTTAGGAGATAGCTGACTTGATTCTAAAACAGAAAAACGGTATTTCATTTTACCAGTTTCCGAATTTTTCAGGGTTTTCTGATATCTGGCACGGCGTTTTTACAAGAAACTTCGGTCATAGCAAAGGTGCCTTCCGTAGTCTTAACATCAGTTTTGGTGTAGGCGATGATGATATAAATGTCGAGTTGAACAGAAAAACGATTTCCCAGTGTGTTTCCGGGAAAGAAATTGTATATTTAAAACAGGTCCACGGAACCGAGATCCTGACATTTCCACAATCTGATAGGACCGCTGAGAAAGAACGGGAGCGCCCGTATGTGGCGGATGGCATGATTACAGATATACCCGGCAAATTTCTTTTAACTCAGGTGGCCGATTGCCAGTCTGTCCTTATGTATGATCCGGTTCGGCGGGTGGTTGCAAATGTCCACTCGGGCTGGCGTGGAAGTATAAAAAATATTATTGGCCGGACCATACAGACCATGAAAAATAAGTTTAGCTGCACTGCATCTCATATTATCGCAGGTATCGGTCCGTCTCTGGGGCCATGCTGCGCTGAATTTATTCTATATCGAAATGAAATTCCATCAAAATTCTGGACCTATAAGAAAGGGGCCGACCATTTCGATTTCTGGTCTATCAGTCGCGATCAGTTGTGTGAATCGGGTGTTGTGCAAAAAAATATTTATTCAAGCAATGTATGTACGAAATGCAACACAGACGCATTCTTTTCCTATCGTGGTGAAAATACAACCGGAAGATTTGCAGCGGTTATCGGGCTGCAATAGCCTCTGGCATCAATCCGGCACTCACTTTTACAGGTACAAAATGTTTCAAGAAAATGCCCAGATTCTTTGGAATAAAAATGTAGGTCCTTCGTATTTCAAAATCGGTTTAACATGCCACAAGGGATATTCGGATGCACAACCCGGCCAGTTTATCATGGTGCGATTCGCAAACCGGATGTTCCCGCTGCTTCGTCGTCCCTTTTCCATACACCGGTTGATTGTTAAAGACGACTGTGCCAAAGGGATTGAGCTTCTTTATAAAGTAGTGGGTGAGGGCACACGGGCACTTTCCAGGTTAAACGAAGGTGATCGTTTAGATATTCTCGGCCCACTCGGTAACGGTTTTGTATTTTTTAACAATTATCATCGGATATTTATCGCTGCCGGAGGAATTGGGATTGCCCCCATGGTTTTTTTGGCTGTATCGCTGCAACAAAAAGGCGTTGACCTTTCGAGGTGCACTGCATTTCTGGGTGGAAGATCAAAGGACGATCTGTTGTGTGCCGATGAATTTGTCAGCCTGGGAATGGCTGTTCAAATTACTACGGATGACGGCAGTGCAGGCAGCAAGTGCCTTTTAACCCATCCTTTGGAAATGGCGACAGGAGCAAACCGGCCGGATATTATTTATGCCTGCGGACCATTAGGAATGTTGAAATGTGTTGCGAATATTGCCGAAGCGCATACCGTACCATGCCAGATTTCCATTGAAACGGTCATGGCCTGCGGCATGGGGGCCTGTCTCGGGTGTGCCGTTGAAACAAAAAACGGTGCGGCCAAATATTTACATGCGTGTGTGGATGGACCTGTTTTTGATGTCAAAACGCTTAAAATCTAACTAGTGCCCATCCAGAAACGGTATTTTTGCCCGATCTCTGCGTTATGTTCAAAATTTTAAAATTTATGTCAAGTTTCTATATGTTGTCGTGTCATTAGCGAACAGATAATAGATACCGGTGTCTGGATGCTGGATGTTATAAGGAATGGTTCTTTTTTTGTTTTAGCCCGTAGCAAGCATCCCGCAATCAGCATCGCTTCGCCTAGGCAACGGAGTGAAATATTTCTCCACTTGTCGGTTTGAGGCAAAGCTTCGATAGATCATTTAGAGCCGTTTCTGTTAATTTAAAATCTTCAACCAAAAAACTAAATTTAGGATTGACTTGATCAAGACTCCGTGTTAGGGGGTCTTCGCTACTACGGGGTTGGATTCCAATGTTTTTTTACGTCCAAAAGGGTTCTTTTTCATGAAAAGAGAAACCCGACGGTATTGGAGAGAACTCGCATATTACAGCAGCCTTGGCCTTCAGGTGGCACTTTCAATTTTTATCGGGCTGGCCGTGGGGATCTTTCTTGACAGGCGTGTTTTTAACACAACACCGTGGTTCACGCTTATTTTCCTGGGGTTAGGGATCGCGGCAGGGTTTAGGAATATCGGAATAGCAGTTAAAAAAGCCAGAAAATTTTAAAAATAAGAGCCTGTTTCAAAACGTTTCAGTAGGTATATTTTTGGAAATTCAACAGCGCATTCTCAAGCTTATCACCTGGAGCAACTGGGTCCTGCTTTGCTCAACCGGCATCATCGGGATTATTCTTTTTCCGCTCGATTTTGCCAGGGGGATCATATTCGGCGGACTGATTGTTACGATAAACTTCCACTTGCTTTACCGTACACTGAGAAAAGCGTTTACATCTCCTTATCTTTCATCGCCTAACGCCATTCTGGCAAAATACTATCTGCGTTTTATTGTCAGCGGCTTTATTATATTCGTGCTTATTGCCGGACATTACGTGAACCCTCTGGGTCTTATTATCGGCCTTTCAATGGTCGTCGCAAGCATTATCCTGGCAACCCTGTGTGAAGTGAAAAAACTTATTTTTAAGGAGGCAATTTAAGGTGGAACATCCCTATCTCTTTTTTGTCAAATTATTCGAATGGATTGGATTGGGACATTTTGCGCATGAATATCCCCAGGTGATTTATTCGTGGTTCGTCATGATTATGTTGATTGTGTTGGGTGCTATTGCCGCCAAAAGCGTAAGTATAATTCCCTCCAAAGCACAAAACGTCTTCGAAATCCTGATCTCGGGTATCGAGGAATTTATGGTTGAGGTTACCGGCGAACAGGGGCGATGGCTCTTTCCCCTTGCCGGTACCGTATTTATTTATATATTCGCTTGTAACATTATCGGTCTTATACCGGGCTTTTATCCGCCCACGGCCAGCTTGAATACCACGCTCTCGTGCGCCCTGACGGTGGTTATTTTCACCCATATTCTGGGTATCAAGTGTCATGGCGCTAAATATATCAAACACTTTTTAGGACCGGTCTGGTGGATGGCGCCACTGATCTTTCCTATTGAACTCATCGGCCATTTTGCGCGCATTTTATCACTGACATTCCGGCTCTTCGGCAATATGATGGGGCATGAACTGGTTCTTGGGATTCTGTTTCTCCTGGCCGGTGCATTCTTCGCGCCCCTGCCCATCATGGTACTGGGTATTTTTGTTGCCCTGGTGCAGGCATTCGTTTTCTTTTTGCTGTCCATCATGTATTTTGCCGGTGCCATGGAACATGCGCATTAAGTCGGAGGTCGGAGGTCAGAGGTCGGAAGTCGGAGGTCGGAGGTCGGAAGTCGGAAGTTAGAATTAAGGAAATGGGGAACCTGTATGTGAACTCAGGTTTTTAAAGGCTAAGGGAAGAAGCCAAATAATAAATCTTACAAAGGAGGTAAAGGAGCGTATGGAAGCAGAAGCATTAAAATTTTTCATTGCTAGCGTGACTGCCGCCGGTTTCGGGATTGCGATTGCGGCTTTCGGTTGCGGTATTGCTCAGGGTCTTGGTTTGAGATCCGCTGTTGAAGGTATTGCGAGAAACCCCGAATCGTCCGGTAAAGTGACTGTAACATTGCTGATCGGTCTTGCGATGATTGAATCCCTGTGTATTTATGCACTGGTCGTCTCACTGATCCTGATTTACGCGCATCCCCAGGCAGGTGCAATTGCTGCATTGTTTGGTGCCGGCCACTAAGACGACGCGTTATAAATCGAACAGGGCTGTGCCTTTTGAAGGGCGGAGCCCTGTTTTTTTTTGTAAGGAGGTAAAAATGGGAATGTTATCCTACAACCTGGAAGATAAAGTGGTTATCGTAACTGGTGGTACCAGAGGAATTGGATTAGAAATGGCAAGCGTTCTTCTTGGTCAAAACGCAAAGGTTGTCATATGCGGCCGCAAACAGGAAAGCCTGGCGGCAGCGAAATCCGAACTCAATGGAAATGACAACCTTCTCGGCATTCAGGCCCATATCGCAAAAGAAGAAGACGTTGAAGATCTATTCAATAAGACCATCGCTAAATTCGGAAAGCTTGATGCCTTAATCAATAATGTCGGCATGAACATCATGACCGGTCTTGTGGACGCCGATACGTCCCTGTGGCAAAAAATTATTGATTCCAATTTGACAGGCACCTTTTTATGTTCGCGCAAAGCCGGGCAGATCATGAGGGCGCAAAAGAAGGGCAAGATCGTCAGCATTACATCCATTGCGGCCAGAAGATCCGCACCGGGATTGGGAATTTATGGTATTGCCAAGGCCGGGATTGAGACAATGACAAAGGTTCTCGCCCAGGAATTGGCCCCGTTTAATATCCAGGTCAATGCGATCGCGCCAAGCATGGTAAGAACAAAATTCAGCCAACCCCTCTGGTCTAATCAGGAACTGTACGACCAAATTGTCAAAAGTATTCCTCTGGGCAGAATCGCCGAACCGATTGATGTAGCGCATCCGGCACTATTTCTGATTTCCGAAGGTGCGAATTTCATTACCGGGCAGACTTTAATGGTGGATGGGGGAGCGAGTGCGGTATGATCTTGCAGGCGTATAATCGCCCACAGGTTCTAAAAAGTGCGGGGAGGTATTGGATTCAGGAGGACGAAAATCCTGCCCCTCCCCGCGTGGCCCAGGAATCATAAATGTCGTATCCGGCCAAGGACTGATTCCTGGCGAA
>JAFDFH010000166.1 GCA_019309945.1 Deltaproteobacteria bacterium | reverse complement strand
CCACTTCAATTTCAGCCCGGTTCGTGCCATCGAAAACCGGCGAGATTTTGTTCGAGTTGCCAATACAGGAATTTCTGCTCTTATTAATGCCAAAGGCATGGTTATCGCCAGGACGCCCTGGTGGAAAAAAACGACCCTCAAAGGAAAAATTCATCTTCGCCGGGGGCAAACTTTTTTTGTTCGACATGGGGATTATCTGGGTCGGTTTTCTTTGGTATTAGCGATATTTCTGGTTTTGTACGGAGGGATTCGAAGACTGAAAAAGAGTCATATGGGACATCGTTGAATAATTGGTAACTACTCAGGTGGATAGGCTGAAGGCTGAAGACTGTTAGGAAAAAGCGCATTTTAAAGCCATGTTTGATCAAGAATCAGATATTTCCTCCAAAGTACGTCAATCGTGCTTTTCTGACCCCTTCAGCCATGCCAGAGGCATGCAAGCTTCAGTCTAAACAGCTTCAGCCTGACTACGTGAGTAGTTACAATAATTGTACATAACTCTTGTTATATGATATGGGCTTTCCATGAAAAGGCCAAGAAAATCGAAATGATGGCCAGGGGGCATGTTTTTTGTTGAACCGCTGGCAACCCCATAAAGATTATATATGCAATTAATCATCTTACACGGCTATTTGCTTCAGGGAACCGGGTCCAACATTTATGTTGCCAATATTGCCAAAGCATGGCGCAAACAGGGGCACGCGGTTACCGTGGTCTGCCAGGACCGGACCGCCGAAGCCCTGCCTTTTGTAGAGGAATTTATCGAACCGCAGCAACCGCTCCCCCACACCCCGCCCCGGCCCGGGACTATACGGGTCGTTAGCCCTGACATCAATGGTCTTTTGCCGGTGTATGTCTTCGACCGCTACGATGGATTTGAAGTCAAAACTATCCCGGACATGAGTAAACAAGAGATCGAAAACCACATTGCCATGACGGCCGCTACACTTCGCCAGGTTGCAAGTCAGGGGGCTACCAGGGTCCTGGTCAATCATGCGTTGTTGGGACCAGTCATCGCAAAACGCGCCCTGCAGGACATGGACGTACCCTATGATGTCAAGATCCACGGCAGCGCCGTGGAATACACGCTGGTGCCTCATCCCCGTTTATTGACCTATGCATACGAAGGTTTGGAGAAAGCAGAAAGCATTTTTGTAGGTACCCGATATGTGCAAGAACGTGTGCTTGAGGTGTTTGCAGATGTAGCTGAAAGCTTAAGACTGAAAGAAAAACTTAAAATTGTCCCACCAGGCATGGACCCGGATCTTTTCACCATGACCGCCGACTTCGTTCAAAGTCAAAACCGCTTTGTCGATAAAATCAGGACTAAAATTCAACAAAACAGCAACGGGCGCAACCATCGCAGGATAGCGGAAATCAAAGTGGATCCCAATGGGGATTTGCATCAAAAACTGATCGAGTTGGGCGAAACCTATGATCAGCGTGCTACAGATGTGGACTTGATCGAAAGATGGCCGACCCTTGCCAGGGACGAACCGGTCATCTTGTATTTCGGCAAATTTTTGGGACAAAAAGGGGTGGGGGAAATATTATTGACCGCACCGACAATTCTTTCCGCCGTTCCACAGGCGCGATTTATTTTTGTCGGTTTCGGCGCGTATCGTGAGCACCTGGAGGCGATGATAATGGCACTGGGCCGCGGCGATATAGAAAGGTTTGCCGCCTGTGCAAGTGCAGGCGAATTTATTGAAGTTCGTGATATCTCGAGATGGTTTCGCAGGCTGGAAGCTGATGAGATCCGTCGCATCACCGTAACCGGCATAATGGATCATGAATGCCTAAGCGAATTATTGCCGCTGGCGAGTTTGACTATTGTGCCCAGTAAATGGCCCGAAGCCTTTGGCATGGTTGCCGTGGAAGCTATGGCCGCGGGCGTTTTGCCCCTCTGTAATTATCACGCCGGCCTGCGTGACGTTGTCGATGAAGTGCAAATCGAGGAACCGGATATAGCCAATATTATGAAGTTGGATCGGGCTAAATTTGTCCATCAGCTTCCCGAAAAAGTCTGCCAAGCCTTAACGTTTTTATACCCTGATGGGTTTGATAACCATAGCGGGCGGCGAAAGGTCGGGGAAGCGCTGCGCCGGATTGCAGTTGAAAAGTTTTCCTGGTCCGGGATTGCCAAGCGTCTACTGCAATGAAGGGAAAATCACGGGGACGGTCATGAAAATATGCGTTTCTATGAGGAAATATGTGACGTACGTCAGATTATAAGTTTCCATCACAAAAGAAATACCGCATTAATTTGTCTTTTGCTGACTGTGTAAAAACGGGATCAGGCATAAATAATAAAGTAGTGAAGGGCTTCTTCACAACCCAGATGCATTCTGATAAGCTTAAGGGTTAAGATGAGGCAGGGAAGGGGAAGGTTGTCGTGGGTGGCAGGTTCGGCAAATACGGTGATCTGAAGCGAAAGGCAGCCTTGCGGAAAAGCTGGAAAGAAAAAGGACGCCTGCAAAAGGACCCTATCCCCAAGCAAAAAAATAGGAGAAAAGACGAGAGGGACATTCCGGAAAAATGAAAACCAGAGGTGGTCAGGTCTAATGGATGTACAAAGAAGGAAAGAATGGTGTCAAAAGATCAGAATGCTGTCAGTCATAATGTGAATTTTTAAAGCGAAGATGAACAATGATAAAAAAGTGAAAAACCAATTTGAAGAATTAACTCACAATTCGAGGTTTGATACCAATTCTCCTGATTGCATGAACTGATGAAAATACCAAACAAAGCATTTAAAATCATTTATGCTTTTTTTAGCTTAGTCCTATTGTGTCTGTATGCGGGCTGCTCAACAGTATATTTGTCTAACAGACAAGTATCCGATGACATATGGGTATGTGATAACACTGCGGATAAAGCCATGATGGAAGGAAATATTGAGTTAGGCATTCTTCTTCATCAGCGTTTTCTGGAGAAGGAATCTAAAAACGCACTATCGTTGTATCATCTCGGATATGCTTATGGTCAAACAGGCGACTATCTGAAAGAAGTATTTTATTATGAAAATGCCATTGCGCTAAATTTTAAAACAGAATCCATTTTTTTTAATTTAGGCATGGCATACGGAGAATTGCGTCAGACAGAAAAGTCTATTCGTTCTCTTGAAAAGGCTTTGGAGATCAATCCCAACAGCCCTGATAATCATTTTGCGCTTGGCACAGCCTATTGTCAAAAAAGCATTGCCGATGAACTGGCAGAAAAGGAGTTTTTGAAGGCCATTGAGATTGATCCTGAACACGTGGATGCTCGGTTATATCTGAGTATAATCTATGCCGATAAGGGAGAATTCAAAAAAGCGGGAAAACAGCTTCGACAAATCCTTAAAATTGATCCAACTCACAAAATAGCACAGGAATACCTGGAAAGCATTGATAATGAATAAGTACCGACGGGAATACCGTTTCCAATCGGCAACAGCGCCTATCAGGGGCAGGCGCAAATTATTGATGAGGAAACAAATATAAAGGTAGAGCCATTTCTGACTCTACCTTAAATATCCTTTACATCCAGGAGGACCTATTTGCTGTCAAAACAAATTTGACCCGGGCCTCATCATATCAAAATGTAAGCCCCATCATAAAATATTGTATAGTCGTTGCAGGAACCATCCTTTATCCTATCCTTTATGCTATCCCTTTTCCTATCCCTCTTTCGCGTTTGATCGGCGGCCAGAGACATTCCTGCGTTATGGTCGACTTTATAGCTACCGCAGGAACCATCCTTTATCCTATCCCTTTTCCCATCTCTCTTTCGCGTTTGATCGGCGGCTAATGAAATACTTACGCTAACAAAAAGCACTATAATGAACGTTAAGCCATACTTTACAACTTTCATCATAAAAACCTCCTCGTAGCTCAATTTGTGTTTTTAGTTATATCCAAATCATATTTGAGTATACATATGGAACGAGTAAACAGTCAAAAACGGAAAGCCGTTCTAAGTTTTAAAATTACATAAATAAAGATATTTTTTCTCCTTTCCTGATAACTTATGGTTTCTCAGTCATCATTTTATTTAAACATAAAAAACCTGGTCCTCTGGGCCAGGTCAGAGGCAGTTGGCTATGCCGTGAAAAGGGCCGACAAGAATACAGAATTCAGGAGCCAGAATTCAGAATAAGGTATTCGCCTTCGGCTCAACCAGAAAATATAAAATGTGTAGGCGCGAAGCAACATCAATCTATTCTGACTCCTGACTTCGGGCTCTTGAATTCTGTATTTCAACACCGGCTGCCGCTAAAAGCCCTTTCCAAGGGCAAACCAAAGCCTGGTCCTCTGGGCCAGTATTCTTTTCTATTTTCTAACCATACCAAGATGCTGAACCTTTTGCCTTGGCTGTGGACTCATACAGTACTCAATACCTATGCCAAAACGGTCCTTTTAATTTTTATCATTAATTTTCAATGGATTATTTAAAAATCAATTCGGAAGCCGAACTTGAAATAATGATCGTAGTGCAGTTTAATGAATACGGGGGTTAGAAATAGTATACAGTTGTGGGTGTGAGGTCATCGGAAAATCACGGGGACGGTCATGAAAATATGCGTTTATAGGAGGAAATATGTGACGTACGTCAGATTATTAGTTTCCATCACGAAAGAAATACCGCATTAATTTGTGTTTTGCTGACTGTGTAAGAACGGGGTCTTGAATCATAGCATTATATTTGGGAAAAGGGGTAAACGTTTGACCTTTCTTGATGCAATTGATATTTGGAACATATGGGGACGCTCTAAAACTTTATGCATCAAAAATTGCAATAAGCCAGAATATGTAAAGGCTTCCATTATGACAGGAGCTACATTTTCTTATCACCACGCAGATTCGATAAAACTCCTGTGCGAAATTGACCTTAAAAAACTCCTTCCGATCCCTAAAGAAAGAAACAGGTTTGATAAAAACTGGAACGACTTCATTGAATCGGACCAGTGTAACAAAGAAATATTTGAGCGAAATGGAAACACGCTTAGATATCAATCCGAGACCAAGAAGGGGAACTGCTGTGAGCATCTTAAATGACCGATATCAAGAAGGATGACATGCATGTGAACTTCGAAGAACTGGATTACCAGCGAACGGCTCTTGGTGAATTGATTCTGCGGCGGCGGCGTGTGTTGGCACTGGACGGACGTGAGATATTCGAGGTAAAACTCAATGATGAATACCTCATGTCGTCGCTATTTCATGAAGGCGAAGTGGCGCTGACCGATCTCGGGTTGGCCGAGCTTACAGGCGAAGGCTGGGATGTCGTGGTCGGGGGATTGGGTTTGGGCTACACCGCGGCGGCCGTCTTGAAATATGACCAGGTCGCGCGAATGATTGTGGTGGAGGCTCTGGCACCGGTGATTGATTGGCATCAGCGTGAACTTGTTCCAAATGGTACACTGCTTTCGGAAGATGTTCGATGCCGGTATTACCACGAGGACTTCTTTGCGCTCGCGCGG
Source organism: Deltaproteobacteria bacterium (assembly GCA_019309945.1). Lineage (GTDB taxonomy): Bacteria > Desulfobacterota > Desulfobacteria > Desulfobacterales > JAFDFH01 > JAFDFH01. The sequence continues at coordinate 574 of JAFDFH010000166.1, read as the reverse complement.
GGCGACGGCTTCGACCCGGATGATTCGGGGCACCTGTTCGACGCCATACTTCTTGATATTGATCACACGCCTGACGCCCTGCTTAATCCCCGTCATGCAGACCTCTATTCGGAGGAGGGGATGATGCGCCTGCGAGCGTTCCTCAGGGCGGGGGGCGTGTTCGGGTTGTGGTCTAATGACGTGCCGGACAAGGGATTCCTGGCCATTCTGTCCAGTGTGTTCGATCAGGTTGATGGACATGTCGTCGAGTTTGAAAATCCGATTCAGGGCAAAACGACGGCGAATGGGGTATATGTCGCGAAGGTTGAGCAAGGCCCTTAGCCGGAACGATTCACCGAAAGCGGTAGGGGGGGTAAATGGAAGACAGGGGGATCAGGTCTTGAAACTTGCAATTATGCAACATTCAAGACCTGATCACTTTACCTTACTCGTTATGCCAAAAAAATATTAAATATGGATTATCTCCCGATTAGTTGTAGTTATTTAAGGCAAAATAAGTGGGTTATCTCCAATTGAACAGGTGTGATCCCAGAGGGTACAAGGGGCCGAGGATTCAAGGATTCGAGTGATCCGC
>JAFDFH010000538.1 GCA_019309945.1 Deltaproteobacteria bacterium | reverse complement strand
TGTTATTTCAGAAAGAATCGATAGGGGTCGTAAAGCCAGCGCCAGTGGCGATTCGCCCAGTTCAACCCATACCAGCTTTCGTCTTTCACGATGGGATTTGTCGAGATATGTGATTCGATTTCGAGCCTCATGACTGGGTATATCCCCAAGCTCGAAAAGGGCTTTCCGAAGGTCTTTTTCTTTGCTTTCGTTCCACTGAGGCCATCCGCCGTGTGTATGGGCATTGGCAAACAGTTCCAGCGGCATGGAGCATTTGCGGATATGGGCGGAAATGTTGGGGTAGCGGTGGGGGGCTTCACAATAGCGTTCCCAGATCGCCTGCCAAGGCCCCTCATGGATGGCCAGCTTTTCAGCGCCGGACAGGGGGCCGTCATCTTTTGGATTAAACGCAAGCTGCGATTTGCAGACCTCCACAAAGGCGACCCATTCGTTTTCACCTCTCCCTGCACGGAAGGCATCGTCCTGATCCAACCATTGCAGAAGATCCCGTACCGGGTCCCCTCCGGTTAATAGGGTATTGAAAAAGTCTTTATCCAGTCGCTTGCCTTTCAAGAGGCTGATCTCCTCGTCCAAAAGGCAATAAAGCGCCAATTGCATGGCATTCTTTGCGTTGTTGTCCTGGGCGACATCAAGGCCCAATCCGCCCTGGTCGGATTTTAGAAAGGACAGTATGGTCCAGTCTTTACCGTTGATTTGAGACCAAATCACGCCCCGGTATTGCAGCTCGGCCAGAGGTTTTAGCGGGTCAGGACAGCTTTCAACCGCCCTGAGATCCTGTCGGCTGACACCAGGGAGATAAAAAATGGGAATGTTTTCGGCTACGCGATAGCGAACCTGCTTTTCCTTCACTTCATTTTCCATCGGAGTTTCACTCTCAATGGAAATTTTTCCCGCCAAAACACAGCGTAGCCAAATAGCGGGGCCGGTGCGTTTTTCAATATCGTATTCGCCAAGGACAAACAGTTCCGGCAACTCAATTTGCATCCGGGGGATAACGGCCTCCCATTGACAGTCTCGGTCAGACCAGAGAATGCATGCCGGAGCCACCTGAACCTCCGGGTTGAACACGGCAGCAGAACGAATGGCTTTTACCAGATGCATTAGGATATTATTCATCTGTCTGGTTTCCCCGTGACAGTTCTTCCAGGAGGTCGCCCCGTCTAAAAGTTGCTGCTAAACGCTGTAAAGACAATTGCTGGTTGCCGTACAAGCGACGGATCGCATCGCCAATCATTTCGACTGCTCTTTGATAATAAGCCTCTTGATTCTGATCGAATATAGATCTGGCATTGTTGAACTTGCGGTGGTCCAGTTGAGAAAGAGAGATTGCAAGGCCTTCAAGTAAAAAACGTCCCATCAGCATTGCCAAAAAGCAAGAAGCGTATGCTACAAAATCCGGTGTCCCCTCGGGTGGACGGCGCCGTTTATTCTCGGCAAAGCGAAACAGAAGCGTTGAGATAATCACTTGTGCTCCGTTGAGATTGTCTGTGAATATAATATCGTAGAGCTTACCAAAATGCTCACGGCCATAGAATTTTGCCTGATGCGGGCGTTCTCTCCACACAGACAATACCGCTACAGCTGCTGTGGCGCTACTTATATCAAGAATCCCCAGAGAGGCTTCGCTTCGGTGTCGGTGATAAACAAATCCAAGGCCGTCGATAGCCGTCTCCAAGTTTTTCTGTTTGTGGTCATTTGAACGCAAATCTCGTAGATCAATCGGGTTCTGGCTATTGGTTGCAAAAGTTATGCTGCGGATAAGATCTGTCGATTCACTTGGAAGCTGGTAAAGCCGTATGAGCACAAATGCTTTTTCCATGTAGGCGTCAGCACCGGCGAGTTCGGCGAGTGTTTTCTGGATCGTCTTACAGGTCTGCCCCCCATTAATAATCTGAAGCCCTTCAGTACGTACTTGGTGATTTTCGCCTTGAAGTGCATTATGTGTGAACTTACGGCAGAGTAGTGTGATACCATTGTTGTAAAAATAAAAGTTTTCACGTTCCGCTACGGCT
>JAFDFH010000165.1 GCA_019309945.1 Deltaproteobacteria bacterium | reverse complement strand
GAGATCAAGGCCTGCGAAAAATTTTACCACAGGCATATAGTTGATATTCCGAGGATAAAATTTTGAGCATAACGCAGAGATCGGGCAAAAAGACCGTTTCTGGATGGGCACTAGCTAGTCTTTCCTTTGTAATTCCATTAAAAACCTACGTCAAGATATAAAAAATTAGTTATAAAACATTATATTAAGCTGAGGGGTCGGGGAGTTTTTCTTTCAATCCTTTGTAAATAGCGGAATGAATAATCAGCAGCGTAATCGTGTCCCGCTCATTGGCGGGATTTGAATGCATTAGGGATCGTTAAGAAAGAGCCAAAAACACCCTGGCGTTTTACCGCGGGCTTTCTTAAATAACATCCTGTTTTATCAAGGAAATGCCTACTCTTTCTTTACGAGCCCTTATAAATGAGTTTGTACGATGGAGTCGCTGATTATTCATGAAGCGATCGAATCGAAAAAAATCCCCGACCCCTCATTAAGCTAAAAATGTAAATCTCTCGATTTTTGAGCATGAACCATGACAGCAAGATACGGGAAAAATTATGCAACTTTTCATTTATAATTCAGAGGGTTAATTTAGTTAGCATCAAGCAATGAAAAATTTTCACTTGTTAAAAAATTTTACACATTGTAAATTTTCCCGTCACAAACCCAAACCGATCGTTCATTAGATTATTTAGTGCCTGAACGAAAAATAGATTGTTTTTCTAAGTTAAAGCAAGGCGATCCGACTGAGGGGATTAACCGCAGGAATACCTTACCGTATTTTAAGGATTAAAATCTGAGCCTGATGACGAAAATATCTTATTCGGAATTTAAGACCGGTCGCCGTTTCATTGGGCGTCTTCCCCATGGAAGGGATTTGATTCAATCTGTAGAAAATTTTTGCCAAGACGTTTCGATACAAATGGCAACCTTTTCGGTCCTTGGCACCGTGACCTCGGCGATTCTCGGCACATATGATCAAAAGCAAATGGTTTATGTCACTTTCATGGAAAATTCACCACTTGAAATTGTTGCTTGCACCGGCAATGTATCTATCAAGGACGGTCGCCCGTTTGTCCATGCCGGCATTGTTCTGAGCGATGAACAGGGAAAAATAATCGCCGGACATCTTTTTTCAGAAACAGTTGTATTTGCCGGAGAAATTGACCTCCAGGAATTGATCGGGGACCCCCTGGAGCGCACTTACAATCATAAGACCGGGTTGATGCAATGGAATCAATTAGCGTGTAAACAAGAAATTAACGGATGAAACAGAAAGATTTTCGGCGTAAAATTACCCAGGAGGATAGGATGCAGATAACGATTACCCAGGCAGATCAACTAAAGTCAAAGCCCGACGACGCTAAACTCGGTTTTGGAACACTGTTTACCGACCACATGTTCAACATGGATTATCATCCGGACAAAGGCTGGCATAATCCTCGAATCGAACCTTACACACCCATCGCGATGGACCCTGCGACCATGGTACTTCATTACGGCCAGGGGATCTTTGAAGGTCTCAAGGCCTATCGAACCGGTTCCGGGAAAATACAACTTTTTCGTCCTGGAAATAACTTCAAACGCCTGAACCGTTCGGCTCGTATGCTCTGCATCCCGGAGTTGGATGAAACATTTGCCCTGGATGCCTTAAAAGCGTTGCTGGTAATCGAAAAGGATTGGGTTCCGCGTGCACCCCAAACCTCCCTATATATAAGACCCACAATTATCGCAACAGACCCTTTTTTAGGTGTGCGAGCCTCTTATACGTATCGCTATTTTATTATCCTTTCGCCTGTGGGTGCCTATTACGCGGAGGGCTTTAATCCGGTTAAAATATGGGTGACCCAGGACCATGTTCGGGCCGTGTCCGGGGGCGTGGGAGAGGCCAAGACAATCGGAAACTACGCAGCCAGTCTGCTTGCAGCTGAAAAAGCACAGCAGCAGGGATACACCCAGGTGTTGTGGCTCGACGGTATCGAACGAAAATTTGTCGAAGAAGTCGGCTCGATGAACATTTTTATTGTTATTGATGATGAACTGATCTCCCCCGCATTAAGCGGAAGCATCCTTCCGGGTATCACCAGGGATTCTGTCATCTCGCTCGCAAAAATGTGGAATATAAAGGTTTCAGAGCGGAAAATCAGTATCGATGAAGTGATCGATGCCCATGGTTCAGGAAAGCTCCAGGAGATTTTCGGGTCCGGTACCGCGGCCGTCATATCCCCTGTTGGAGAACTAAAATACGGCCATCAAGTGATCACCATCGGAGACGGCCAAGCCGGTCCCCTGGCGAATAAATTTTTCAAGGCTTTAATAGACATTCAGTACGGAAATTCACAGGATCCCATGGGTTGGATTGAACCGGTTGCCTGATGCTCGATTTGGGAATGCAGATTCACCCCTTTAATTTCAATTTTGATGAATTCGTAAAAAGTCTGATTTAGACGGTTTCGTAAAAAGTTCAAATTCAAGACGTGCAAGTTTCGTAATCATGAGACGTACTTATCGTACGTTGAATGATTGCGAAATGCAGCACAACGCAGAAGTTGGACTTTTTACGAAACCGTCAATTTTCGGATTTAGAATTTCAAGTTTCTGATATGTTCGGGTTAGGAAAATATTAAATGAAATCTTCCGGCGATCAATATGATCTCGCACCTTTCATTTTAAAAATGAAAAAGGAAGGGCTCCCTGGGATCGTCATCGAAACGTTTTCCTATTATTACAAATTGGTCACCCAGGGTGCAACGGGTCTCCTGTACAACACGGACATCAGCGCCCTTGATCCCGATGAACTAATGGATTCCGATCAATTAAAACTTTATACGGAAGCCGGCAAGCGCGTATTTAAAAACGCGGTCATGGTGAAGTTGAACGGCGGGTTGGGTACCAGCATGGGGCTTACCCTGGCCAAGTCGCTGCTGGAGGTTAAAAATGGTAAAACCTTCCTTGAAGTCATACTGAAACAGGCGCAAGCCATCAATGTTACGCTGGCCTTGATGAACAGCTTCAGCACCCATGAGGATACCCGGGCGGCCTTATCCCGCTTAAATCCGGCCGTTTCTCCCATTTTATTTCTGCAGCACAAATTCCCCAAGATCTTAAAGGATGGATTTGCTCCGGCCAATTGGCCGAATAATCCGGAACTGGAATGGAACCCCCCCGGACACGGTGATATTTATACGGCTCTGATCACATCCGGAATGCTTCAAAATTTTTTGGATAAAGACATCAAATATGCGTTTATCTCCAATTCGGACAACCTGGGCGCAACCCTGGAGGAATCGCTTCTCGGTTACTTTTCGGAAAACCAATTTCCATTTATGATGGAGGTTGCCGAAAGAACGCCTTCCGACTTAAAAGGTGGGCATCTGGCCAGGCACAATGATGGGCGTTTGATTCTGCGGGAAGTGGCGCAATGCCCGCAAGATGAATTGGATGCGTTCGAAGACATTCACCTTTATCGGTTTTTCAATACGAATAACATCTGGATTAATTTGGAATTTTTAAAAAATCTGATTGAAAAAAGCGGAACCGTCCCTCTTCCCTTGATCCTGAATCCAAAGTTTATAGACCCAAGGGATGACAGCAGTCCCGAGGTTTTCCAGGTCGAAACCGCCATGGGGGCAGCCATTTCCCTTTTTGAAGGCGCAACCGCCGTCAAGGTTTCGAGATCTCGGCTTATTCCCGTAAAAAAATGTAATGATCTTCTGGCGGTTCGTTCCGATTGCTTTATCTTTTCGGAAGATTATAGACTGATCCTAAACCCTGATCGAAGACTGGATTCCATAAGGATAAAACTCGACCCGAAATATTACGGAAAAATCGATCGGTTTAACGCAAGATTTAAAAATGGCGTGCCTTCTCTGGTTGATTGTGAATCCTTAACCATAGAAGGAGATGTGTTTTTTGAAGCAAACGTAACTCTGAAGGGAAATGTCATTATCGTAAACCGTAATCCACACCGGGAAATTCTAAGAGCGGGGTCGGTCATTGACCGGAACGTTTCATTCTAGATTTCGCCGCAGCTTTAAAGCGCAGGGTGTAAAGCCGTAATCAATTACTGCAAACACCCTGCAACTTTAACACTCATCTTTTTCATGATTTTAGATCCAGATTTTAGGTGAAATGCATTTCTGATCGTGTTATTCCTATCATACGACACCTGAATTGACCATCGCCGATTCCCCTAAATTCTTGCTTCGATCGGAATAACCCGCGGATAAATAAAACGATATTTTCAAAAGAAATTTCGGGTACAACAAATGGAAGAGAACCTTGCAAAAGAAAAACGCATAGATGAACTCAACATATTACGTCACCGAATCAAAGCGCTGGAACAATCAGATCTCCAATGCAAGCGCATGGAAAACGCCCTTCGCGAAAGCGAACTCCACAAACGAGCGATTCTGGATGCATCCATCGACCGGATTCGCCATGTGGATAAGAACCTGAGAATCCTATGGGCTAACAAAACAACCCTGGCACTGGATATGTCCCCGGAGGATATCATCGGGCAGACCTGTCATAAGCTTTTTGTGGGTAAGGACACACCCTGCAAAGGATGTCCGAATTTAAAAGCCCGGGAAACAGGACAAATTGAACAGGCCGTTATCCATAAACCCCATGTTAAAGGGATTGTAGGGGAAACCTACTGGGATCTGTATATCGTTCCCCTCAAAGATGAAGCGGGTGCAATTAAAACCTTTTTCCAGGTTGCCAGAAATATAACGGATCAGAAACAGGCGGAACACTCACTGCGGGAGAGCGAAGAAATGTTCAGAGGAATCTTTACAGGCTCTCCGATCGCTATTGCTATTTATGATTCGGATGGCCGTTTGCTCAATGCGAATAGCGCCTATCTAAAAATATTTGGTATGGCCGATGTTCTCACAATAAGAGGTTTCAATCTTCTCGATGAACCTTTCGTACCGGCGGATGTAAAGAAAAACCTTCGTAGTTTCAGACCCGTGCGATACGAATTCTTTTTTGATTTTGAAGTCGCCAAGCGTCTCCAGGCGTATGCAACGAGCCGAACAGGGTTAATCTACATAGACGTGCAAATTACCCCACTCATTCATACCGACAAGACCGCTTTTCGGGGTTATCTGGTTCAGATTCAAGACATTTCGGATCGAAAGCAAGCGGAAACACATATTCACAACCTTACCCATGATTTGATAAAAGCCCAGGAAGGGGAACGTCAGAAGATTTCCCGTGAGTTGCACGATCGGGTCGCACAGGATCTCTCAACGTTAAAAATCCGTTTTGATACGCTTTTTGATGATACGTCGGAAATCTCTAACAAAATTCGGGAGCGGGTTACGCAATTAGGTAAAATCCTTCAAAGTTCCATCGCCGGAGTCCGAGATCTATCATATGATTTGCGGCCGCCCGGTCTTGACCAACTGGGTTTAGTGCGTACGATTTTTCAGTATTGCGAGGATTTTTCTGAGAAGAGCGGCGTGAGAGTCGATTTCTATTCCGCAGGGGTTGATGATTTACGACTTAATTTTGATACCGAAATTAATTTATACCGACTGATTCAAGAAGGCCTCAATAACGTCAAAAAACATGCCGATGCCAACCGTGTAACGATTCGGATGGTGGCATCTTTTCCAAACATCATTCTTCGCATTGAAGATGATGGCAAAGGGTTTAATGTGGAGAAACGGTGGGCGACCGCGGTAAATGAAAAGCGTATGGGGCTGCAAAGTATGAAAGAACGGGTCGGGTTGTTGAATGGCAAAATGAGGATTCAATCGCGTCCCAACAGTGGTACAAAAATTCTTGTGGAAATTCCATACAAGGAGAAAAATAATGGCACCCAAGAAAACCATTTTAATCATCGATGACCATCCTTTATACCGAGAAGGGCTCAAATCGATTATCGGCCGGGATGACCGCTTTGAGGTTATAGGAGAGGCGGGCAATGGGCGTGAGGGGCTTCAAATCGCCCGGAAATTAAAACCTGATCTTGTCGTTGTCGATATATCACTTCCAGATACAAGCGGCATTCAGTTAACCCGGGACATCAGGAGTCTGTTATCCGAAGCACGCATTATCATC
>JAFDFH010000537.1 GCA_019309945.1 Deltaproteobacteria bacterium | reverse complement strand
AACCATCAAGGGTAAGACATTGGCCCAAATTGAACACGAACTGGCGGAAATTCTCTATAGTAAAATCAGGTCACGAAGCCGGGCCAAAGACCTTATGTCATCCCCTGCCATCTCGGTCGAAGCCGATGTTTCCTGTAAAGATGCCGGCAATTTTCTAACCCGCTACAACATAAACGCGCTTCTTGTCACGGAAAGGCACAATGGCAAAGAAAACCTGCTGGGTTTTATAACCCGCCAGGTTATTGAAAAGGCCATGTTCCACGGTCTGGATCACATCCCGGTCAAGGAATATATGACAACCGAACTTAGTTCTGTGGAACCCGATGCCGAGTTATTGGAAATACAGGAAAAAATCATTGAAAACAAGCAGCGTGTTTTGCCTGTCATCGATAGTGGTATCATCGCCGGAGTTATCACACGCACCGACCTGCTCAACAGCCTGGTGCTGCAATCCAGGCACAACGACTCACCCTTACCCGACCCGGCCAAGGAACCAGGTCACGCAAGGACCAGAAACATAGTAAAATTCATGAAAGAGCGTCTATCACGCCGCATTGTTGATATCCTCAAGACCATCGGCGAAAAGGCAGATGAAATCGGTTATGACGCTTATGTTGTCGGCGGATTTGTGCGTGATCTCTACCTGTACAGAACCAATGAAGATGTAGATATTGTTATCGAAGGCGACGGCATCGCATTTGCGAAGGAATTTGTAAAAACTACCGATGCCCGTATTCACTCCTACGAAAAGTTCGGCACCGCAGTAATTATCTTCCCCGACGGTTTTAAAATTGATGTGGCTTCCGCCAGAATGGAATACTACAAGTTCCCGGCGGCTCTTCCCACCGTGGAAATGAGTTCCATAAAACTCGATCTCTTTCGGCGGGACTTCACAATAAATACCCTGTCGATCCAGCTCAATCCAAACAGGTTCGGCTTATTGATCGATTTTTTTGCAGCTCAGAAGGACATCAAGGGCAAAACCATCAGGGTTCTGCACAATTTAAGTTTTGTTGAAGATCCAACCCGGGTTTTCCGAGCAATAAGATTCGAACAGCGTTTCGGTTTTACCATCGGAAAACTGACTTCAGGTCTGATTGAAAATGCAGTAAAAATGGATTTTTTCAAACGGCTAAGCCCTCGGAGGGTATTTGCCGAACTACGTCAGATTCTCGAAGAACAAAACCCCACAGCCGCTATCATAAGGCTTAACGAATATGATCTCCTGAACGTTATTCATCCATCCATAATACTTACCAAAGAACTGATTGCTTTGTTTAATTCCGTCAAAAAAGTATTATCATGGCATGATTTGCTTTTTCTCGAAGAACCATATATAAAATGGGCCGTTTATTTTCTGGCGCTTACCAGGCACTGCGACAAAAATACCATTGACGAAATATGCATGCCGATTGAATTAGCGCCCCGCTACAGGAAAATTTTCTGTAAGGATCGTTTCGAGGCTGACAGGTGCCTTGCTTGGATGGAAAGAAATCAGCCTGTGAATAACAGTACACTTTACCAGCGGCTTTCAGTCTTCAAGATCGAACTGATACTCTATATGATGGCGGCCACCAAACAAGAGAAGGTAAAGCGATCAATCTCCAATTACTTTACCCGGCTGAGGCATATCGATACTTCGATAAAAGGGAAGGATCTGAAAAAAATGGGTCATGAACCCGGTCCGGTTTACCGTGAAATCCTTCAGGCAGTCCTCGATGCCAAATTAAACGGACAGGTTAAAACACGCAGTGACGAACTTGTTTTTGTGAAAAATTATGTTCAATAGTATAGATTTGAATCAAATTGTTATAATGATTGTTCCGCTCCTTTTCGCCGTAACCATCCATGAGGTAGCCCACGGCTATGTCGCTTACAAGATGGGAGATAATACTGCAAAGCTGGCGGGAAGGCTGTCATTAAATCCCATCAAGCATCTTGATTTTTTCGGGTCATTTTTCCTTCCGCTGCTTTTAAAATTGACCGGTTCTGCCATTATCTTCGGATATGCCAAGCCGGTGC
>JAFDFH010000164.1 GCA_019309945.1 Deltaproteobacteria bacterium | reverse complement strand
TCTATTATAGGAGAAGATAAGAATACTGAGGATACTGTAGTTGTGGAAGAGGAGCAGAAGAGCTTACCAGAAGGTGAATAGTGTAAGTTTGATATAGTAATATGGAGTGGAAGGACAGTAGTTAGGATTGTTCATTTATGGTAGTAGTGTAAAATTTTGAATACAATGTACAGACACAATATGTAGGTACAGATCAAAAAAAAGACAGGAACCACTCACGACTCCTGCCTTTCTTGAATGAGTTTTACCTCACTTTAACACCAAGAAATCCAAATAGGGGGGATATGCTCTAACGACAATAAAGTCCGACTTGGACTGGTCCTTCAGCGGCATTACTCAATCCCACATTCCTGCTTAATTTCAGCAATTCTTTCATCTATCATTTTATTGTACTTGCCAATAGCCACTTTCATTTTATCTTTCTGCGTCCTTGTGACAACGCCAATAACTATACTAGCTGGCATAATTGATGATACACCCATGGCTATTCGCTTTGCTACGTGGGCCTTCTCGCTTTTCAACAGTCTTAAATCCCCTTCTGCCGTCTCACAGTTGACTGGTGCTTTCAAGGTTTCCTTTGTCTCCTTAGATATGGGCTTACCACACGCAGCCAAAACTACCACTAGCGAAACTATTAACATAATCTTTTTCATTTTCATTTCCTCCTATAGTCTTTTCAGTTTATAAAAAAAGTTCAGTACTACACTCTTTGTAGATGCAGAGCTGAACTCTTGATGTTCCCGCTAATTGGAATGTGCATTCTATACCTCTGATAGTGTATCTCCATCAGGAAATAAGTTTCGTTTTATATTTTATTTGCTTAGAAAATACATTGCAAGAAAAAATATATAAAATAAAACAATTGAGACTTGATATGCTAGTGCTAATAATTTAGGCATTCTTTGAAGCGTCCTTGATGTTCGAATGTTAATGTTTTGAGAGCTGAATCAATATCATAAGATGTTGTATCAGTATTAAATACCCTTTGTAGTATTTACTTCTCCTACCAACGTGAAGGAAGGCTTCATTCTCCTTTCTGAGTAGCACCATCGAATAGATACTAAAATTCAATTCGAGTGCGTATTCCCCAGACGCAAACTGTATCTTCGTCTGGGTTGCGCACAGGATCGAAGATGACCTCGAGCGTCGGACCGACTTGAATCTCCGGCGTCAGCTGCACGCGATAGTACGCATCGATCGTATACTGTTCGTCCAAGGCCCGATCTGCAGGATCGGACCAGGTGAAGCCGACACTAATGCGATCGTTGGCCTGTCCGAAGATTTCATCTATGACCAAGCCCACATTCGCCATGTGTTTGACGGGAGTCGGGCCTCCAGCGCTCACGTTTGCATAACCGTAGCGCACGAAAGGTGTAAAGCGTCCGAACCGCTGCACCGCCGATCCGGCGATGCCCCAACCGTCGTCAATCCCGGCGTCTTCACGTTCGTCCTGATGCCAGAACGAGACGTGGACGTGACCATGCGGAGGACGCCCGGGCTCCCGCGGCACCAAGCCAGTATCAAAGCCAAGCTCGAAAATCGTGAAGAGTTCGCCGTCGTAGGTGTCAAAACCGGATTTCTCCACATCCGCGTTCGCGTCATGGACGCCGAGGCGGAGCATGAAGTTTGGTTGAGGTCTGTACATAACGAACGCGCCGAGCCCGTTTCCGGGCAGCGGTATGGCTGCGTTAGTGACGTGGTTGAAGTCGACGAAGTCTGTCCGGAAGTTTTTGAACGGAAAGAAGTCGTACGCCGTAATGGGAAAGATCTGTCCCACGCGAAACCCAAAGACATTTCTGAATTTCTTCTGTATCCAGAGCTCTCCGACGGACATATCGTTCTCCCCATAGGGCGCGGCGTTTGAGTAGAGAGATCCAAATTGCGTGAACAAAGTCTGGGGCGGGATGTCGGTGCCCAGGTCGTCGCGCCAGAAGAAATTGAATCCAAGCATCGTCGGCGAATCCGTCCCGCGACCGAGAAAGGTCCAGGTGCCGCTTATGTCGAGGTCGAAGCCAGCGGCATCGTCCTCAGGTCCCAAATTGTCGCTCCCCTTTTGGTAGAGGGTTGTATAGGAAAAGCCGAACCTGAACCCATATTTCTCTTCGAGGTCAGTCTTTAAATCATACCAGGGCTGCAACGCCCCGGAGACGCCGGGGAACTGAAAGAGATAATCCTTCGGTTCCGCGTCTTCTTCCAGCCGCTCAACAATGGACCCGGGGTTATTCATAGATAAGCCAGGATCCTCCTCGCTTTCGCCTGTATTGCTAGGCTCCGTATTTTCCGGTGTTGTGCTGCTGGCCTGGACCTGCATGGCCGCAATCAGGCCCACCATCAAAATAGCGCCTAACAGGGTAAGGCGACTAGCTCCCCCGTAAAAACGATTAGACATCGCGCATTCCTCCTAATCAACGGTAAATTCATATCCAGGCTGCAAAATTCTTGTTAAGTCGCCAATTATTTGGACAAAACCACACCTACATCCTTGGCGTAGCGATCCCATGCCATTTGGAGTTTCTTCAGCGTTTCCGGTTGCTCTTTGGCAAGATTGTGCGTCTCTCCAGGATCATCCGCAAGGTTATAGAGCTGCCAGTTTCCTGTCCCGTAAGGTGGCGCAACCGAAACTGCTTTAAAATTACCCTGCCGCATCCACTTGCCGTTCTGCATCTCGCCACCGACGAGGTCGTTTTCATCGTAGACCGCTTTCGTCGATCCTGTCAGCACGCCTTTCAGCGACTTACCTCGCATTCGTTCTACCTGCCGGCCCTGATGTTTCTCGGGGTGTGCAATACCAGCGAGTTCGAGTATCGTAGGCATGATGTCCCAAACATAGGCAAAGGCATCAGCCTGCCGGCCGCCCTTGACGCCGGGTCCCGCAATGAGCATCGGGCTGCGGATTCCACCTTCGCCGACGGTCATCTTGAATAAATCCAATGGGCCTGCGCTGGCCGACCCCCAACCCATACCGTAGGCATAGTGGGACGTGGGGTGTCCAAGATTATCGATGCTGTTGTCGAACTGCGCAAACCACTTGCTGCCTTGGTTGCCGGGATAATCTTCGCTGTACCAGGGGTTCGGACCGTTATCAGACAAAAAGATCACGATAGTGTTTTCATATTCACCGATGTCCTTAAGAAACTCCACGATCCGCCCGAAATGGTAATCCATGTTGTTTACCATACCCGCATAGACCTCCATTGCCCTTGACTCGAGCGCCTGCTGTTCCTTGCTGAGTGAATCCCATGCCTTCACCATTTGATAGCGCCCCGGCGCTGGGGCGTTATTTGAAACCAAGCCCATCCGCTTTGCAGCTACCGCTCGCTTTGTTTTGAGCACCTCGTACCCATCGTTGTAGCTGCCGCGGTATTTCCTAAGCCACGGTTCAGGAACATGCAATGGATCATGTGGAGCTGTGAAAGCGAGATAGGCGAGAAACGGTTTACCGTCGCCCCGGTTTTTGCGAATCGACTCGATCAGAAAGTCAGTATAACTGCGTGTGGCATAGAAGTCCTTGGGCAGTTTGTCGAGCCTCTTATCGTCCATAACATACTCAGCAACCTCCTCGTGCTCTGCCAACATTCCGAACATGTCGCTCCAGTAGCTGGCCCCGCCAAATAGCATGCTGAATGACCGCTCGAAACCGCGTGCATGTGGGAAGTATTCGGGTTCGTGTCCGAGGTGCCATTTGCCGGCCATGTAGGTGTGGTAACCTTCACCCCGAAGAACTTCAGCGAGCGAGACAACACGGTCGTTCAGGTGTCCTTCGTAACCCGGCTTACCGCGTTGTTCGGGGGCAATCATCTCTCCCATGTTGCCGAGACCTGCGATATGGTTATCTGTCCCAGACAAAAGCATTGAGCGGGTCGGGGAACAGCTTACTGAAGTATAGAAGTCAGTGAACTTCACACCGCGCTGGGCAAGAGCATCGAGATTCGGTGTTTCTATCTCGCTTCCGAAGCTGCCCAAGTCTGTCCAACCCATATCGTCAGCCATAACGAGCAGGATGTTCGGCCTCTGGTCGACAGCGCGGTCACAAGAAACGCTGAAGACTCCCCATACCAAAACCAGGATCGCTATGAGTGAAAGTCTGTATAGTCGCATTTTCATTTCTCCTCTTTTTTGTTTAGCTAACAATCCTTAAAGTTTTAATTCTACAAGGTTAAGTTAATATGTTACACCTGGTGGTACCGATTTGCAATCAAAAATTAGCGCAACGCTCCTCTTAATGGAGAATATTCTAGATCTTTAAATTAAAAGGTGGTACTAGTATAAGGGCAAGTCAGTTCCACATCAAAATATCATAAAAATACCGCTCGCCTATCCAATTGCCCAAAACGATCAGGAAATGATTAACTTCATAAACGGCTGGATCGACCTGAAAAAGAAAGATAAAACAATTGAAAAAATATTTGACCATTGGATTTTAGGTCATGGTGCCGACAAAAAAGAGCCCCGATGGTCCATCATCCGCAACGTTCTTCATTGGGTGAATTAAACTGAGATCGTAAGCTAGAGATCTACGGGTTCAATAATTATAGCTGAATGTTTACGATGATTACCAGAAAGCCTGTTGAAACCTACTGTGGATTTATTCTCCTTGTATTTGTTTTTTCACTTTCAGCATTTGGCAGTACTGTCTGGGCAGATGCGTCCACGTCCTCCGAAGGCGGTCCTACCTTCTACTCTCTCTGGGAAAAAGCACAAAAAGGGAAAAAGGGGAAATTGGGCTACCACTACTACTGGGATGACGGCTTTCGCATAGATAGCCCGAAAAAAAAGTTAAGGATTAAGATGAATTTGTTAATTAATGTAGATGCCGGTTATATCGACGCAGAAGAAGACTTAGATGAAGCTTTCTCAGACCTCGAGGGTAGCCATATTGAACTTCGAAGACTACGATTGCTAGTAGCGGGAACTGTTTCTGATAACATGGCATTCAGTGCTCAATTCGAATTTTCCGATGACGAGTTTAACATGAAAGACTTATGGTATGGCTTCAATGAAGTTCCTTATCTTGGAAGCCTCTTCATCGGTCATTTGAAGGAACCCTTCTCCCTTGAAGAGCTTACCGGTAGCCAATCCATTACCTTCATGGAGAGAGCTCTCCCAACGAGGGCCTTTGCGCTCGGTCGAAACGCTGGGATAAAAATACGTAACACTGGTTTAAGCGAACGCTTGCACTGGGCAGGTGGTGTTTTTTTGAACATCGGAGATGTTAAGAATGAGGACGACCTTTTCGATGTGTTTGATGAGGCGGTAGGTCTTGATATCACTGTACGCATCGGTGGTATTCCATGGTATTCCGAGGAGGATGGGAAGCTTTTGCACCTGGGTATTTCCTATAGTCATCTCTTTCGGGATGATGATGATAGCGATGCACGAGCGCGATTTTCCTCACGTCCGGAATCATTACTACCAGATGAAAGACTTGTGGATACAGGCCATTTTTTTATAGAAGAGGGGGATGCAATCGACATTGAACTGGCGCTGAAGTCCGGGCCTTTTTCCCTTCAGGGAGAGTTATTCCATGCTTTTACTGATGCAGATGCAGAAGGAGATCCCCACTTTTGGGGATTTTATCTCTATGGCAGTTTTTTTCTTACCGGTGAATCCCGCAGGTATAATATTTCAAGAGCAACATTTACCCCGGAGGAACCTCAACACGGTTTTCAGCCCCGAAAAGGAAGATGGGGGGCATGGGAGATCGCTTTTCGCTATTCCTATATTGACTTAAACGATGAGCGCATCAAGGGAGGAAAAGAAAGAAATATCACTGTGGGCTTGAATATATATTTCCACCGAAAAGTCCGTCTGATGTTTAACTATATAAATGCCCGGTTAGAGGATCGTGCCGAACCGAGGATTCATGATGATAGTGCAAACATCTTCCAAACCCGTTTTCAGATAACATTTTAAGTCTTCAATAACACCAAGAGGATGCATAGCGTGGTTTGTAATAGACCACGTCATTTTAACTTTTGGTAAAGGTCTCGATACCATATCTTGGGGTACTTACGAAGAGGAAAAAACTTTATACTACTTGCAAAAATGTGCGTAATCTCACTACCACAACTTTCGTTT
>JAFDFH010000536.1 GCA_019309945.1 Deltaproteobacteria bacterium | reverse complement strand
GGCCCAGACCTAATATAGGAATTTGGTGATGCTATCCCAGATTCAATAGAGGTATGTTATCCATTGGTCAATTGAAGTAAGTCGCACCAGGGCGGGCCGAAACAATACCCAATGACCAAAATCCCAATGACCAAAACCTTTGTCTTTACATCGCCTACTTATAACTGGCTTTTTCGTACCCGTTTTGAGCATTGAAAAATTTGAATTTCGAATTTGTTTCGGTTTTCGGATTTAATATAACTCAAAAACCACCTGAAAAGGTAAAACCTTTTCATTTCTCACCTGTATAACCGGTGGATTAATGACGATTTAGGAGGACCAGTAGATGAAGGTAATCGGCCTTATTGGCGGAATGAGTTGGGAGTCTTCATCTGAATATTATCGGCTGATCAATCAAGAGACAAGAAAACAGCTGGGTGGATTAAACTCGGCAAAAGTTCTAATGTACAGCGTCAATCATCATGAAATAAATGAATTGGAACATAAGGATCGGTGGGCGGAATTGATTGAAATTATGGTCGAATCAGCTCGCAGGCTGGAGAAAGGCGGCGCTGATTTCATCCTGATTTGCTGCAACGCCATACACAAGATTGCCGAACAGATCCAAAACTCCATCGAGATTCCGCTGATTCATATTGCGGATGCTGCAGCAGAGGCAGTCAAACGCGCACGGCTATCGAGCATAGGGCTTTTAGGAGCCAAAGCGGTAATGGAAGAAGAATTTTTTAAGAACAATCTGGTCTCCGCCGATCTCAAAGTCCTCATACCGGCTGAAAATGATCGTGAATTCATAAACGATGTGATTTTCAATCAGCTTGCCTACGGAAAAATCGTCGAAGAATCCAGAGAAAGAACCCTCGAAATAATCAAGAGGCTTAAAACAGCAGGTTCTCAGGGTGTTATTTTAGGATGTACCGAGCTTCCGTTGTTAATTCGGGAAGAATATAGTGTGCTGCCATTGTTTGACACTTTAAGGCTTCACGCCCAAAGAGCCGTAGATCTGGCACTGGCGAATTAGCCTCATTTTTAAGCCAGTTGCAATTTTAACCCTTAATCAAACCCGAGGAGTCATCATCATGCAATACCATGAGATCAAAAAAGCAGTCCCTCATACCAGCGAAACCCAGCCCCAGGTGCAAGAAGCAGTGAGTTCTATTCTCGAAAAAGTTCGTCAGGAAGGGGATCGTGCCATCGCTTATTACGAGAAGAAATTTGATCATTATGAACCCGAAACATTTTTGGTTTCAGAGGAAGAAGCAGTCCGTGCAAAAGATAAACTGCCCGGTGATATTGTTGATGAAATTGATTATTCCATTAAGAGAGCCACATCATTTTCCCGGATTCAAAGGGACAGTCTTGTTGAATTTGAAAAAGAGCTGTTACCCGGCCAAATTGTAGGACAAAAACTGATTCCACTTGAATCCTGCGGTTGCTATGCCCCGGGGGGCAGGTACCCCTCCATCACTTCCGCGATTCTTACCATTGTACAGGCAAAAGTAGCCGGTGTAAAACGAATCATCGCTTGTTCCCCTCCCGGCCAGACAGGCGGGATCGACTCCGGAGTTCTCTATGCAATACAGAAAATAGGGGTTAACGAAATTTACTGTTTTGGCGGGGCTCAGGCTATTTGTGCATTTGCCTATGGGACCGAAACCATACGGCCGGTGGATTTTATCGTAGGACCGGGCAACCAATACGTCAATGAAGCCAAACGCCAGGTGTTCGGGACCGTCGGCATCGATATGCTGGCCGGCCCCAGCGAATGCCTGGTCATTGCGGACGATACCGCCCGGGCTGACTACATCGCTGCTGACCTGGTTGCTCAATGTGAGCACGATCCCAATGTCCGAACCGGTCTTGTCACGACCAGTGAGGAATTGGCTCGTAAAACCGCAGATGAAGTCGAGAGTCAATTAAAGGACCGGACCACTCAGGAGGTTGCCCGCAGGTCATGGGAAGATAACGGGGTCATCGCAGTGGTTGATACCCTTGAGGATGCAATTGTGTTTGCCAACGAGTATGCTCCCG
>JAFDFH010000535.1 GCA_019309945.1 Deltaproteobacteria bacterium | reverse complement strand
TACTTTATCGAAGACATGGCCTATTCACAGGCGCTTGCCCAAATGGGTCTGGTCAAAGGTGTCGGGGCTGTCAGCAAAGAAGCGCCCAAAATGAACCTTGTGGGCGATCCCTACTATACCGATGGATTGCGCGCAGTGCTTTTCTTCGATCCCAGGCCCTTTACATTGTCGGATTTAGACATACTTGATTGGGAAATACCACCTACTCAAGAACAGCTCTGGGAAAAATAATCGCTTTGATTCACCAGCATAATTAAGGAAGGAAATTCAAAAAACATGATGAAAATTTTATTATTTATGATGAGCCGATCATTTATCATCGGCCTTACAATTTGTCTTGTGCTTTTCGTGGGAGCCTGCGCCACCTTTAAGAAACCTGTCACCACCATAAACGCGCAGGTGCGTGAACGTGCCCTGAAAAAGGAAAGCAGCGGAATTCTGGTTTCGGCTGCGGTTGTCGGCACCGAGGAGCCGAGGGCCATCTTCGGAATCGATCTTTCCCAAAAGAACATTCAGGCCGTATGGCTCGAAATCGAAAACAACACCGATCGCCCGCTTATTTTGTTGCCAATCGCTTTGGACCCCGAATATTTCGCGCCGCTGGAAGTTGCCTACGCATACCATAAGAAATTTGCCGCCGCTGCGAACGCAGCGATGGGCGAGCATTTGCTGACCTTGAATTTTCCCATCCGAAGTCCGATCCTACCGGGTTCAAGGAGGTCCGGGTATATCTTTACGAACCGCTCAAAGGGCGTGAAAGTCGTCGATGTCGACCTGTTGGGCCGCAATTTCAGCCAAAACTTTACGTTTTTCGCACCCAATCCGGATTCTAAGGAAGGACAACAGATCCTTGCGCGCATGGAAACCCTATATTCGACCCACGAACTGAAAATCGTGACCGGTGCCGCAGGGCTTCGTCAAGCTTTGGAACAGCTACCCTGCTGTGTATCCGATGAAAGCGGCACACCCACCGGCGAGCCCCTCAATGTCGTGATTATCGGCGCGATGGACGACTGGGTTTCCGGTTTTGTCCGCAGGGGCTATTACTACCAACCGCTGCAACCGCGCTATGTGTTCGGACGCCCCCAGGACATCTCGGCGCAAAAATACAGCCGGGGGTATACCAGGTCCCAGGAACATTTCATTCGGATCTGGAAGACGCCGATCCTTTACAACGACAAGCCGGTCTGGCTGGCCCAAAGCGGCACCCGCCTGGGAGGACGTTTTGCAGAAAAGGTGCCTGCCGAGGTGACGCGTCCTATGGATCCTTACGTGGATCTCACGCGTAATGATCTCACCGAGGATCTTGCTTACTCCCAGGCTTTAATCAAAATCGGCTATGTCAAAAGCGCCGGACGTTCACACCAAACCCGGACCGACACGACGCCCAAGGACGCTGTTAATACCATTACCGATGGTCTACGGGTGGTCCTGGTGTTCGCTGAGCGCCCGGCCTCCCTTGCCGATATCAATTTTTTTGACTGGGAACGGCTCGTCCAATAACATTGACGGCAGGCGAAGCCGGCAACGCTGTTGTAAATTAGGGAGTAGCCAAGAATAACTTTCCCAACTTGTGTACCCAAAATATAGTATAGAATCCATCAGCTTCATTTTTATTACAGATTGTATATTAGGTATGCGTAATCGCCAATTTAGCGAAAGGTTCGATTTCGGCTATTAATAAGAAATTTCGAAACCTGCGATTAATTGCGGATTTCAGCATCCAATACAATTCGTAGAAAATCTCGAAACTCGGGGAGGTTTGATAGCCTGCTATGCTTTAATTCGAAATGAAACTAAAAAAAGTGCAATCTACTCTTTGAATGCTGCACTTGAAGTAATCAAAACAGACAGATTAATCCCCGTCTCCTATGCCCCCTTCGGTACGCTGCGTAGCCGCATGCGAAAATATGGCGCCAAAAAACCGTAGAACTGGCCGAAAAAGACGCAAAAGGGTTTTTGAGTTGACAATATGCTCTCCTTACCATATTATGCCTTTGTAAGGAAAATATCATAATGTTAAGGGAGGAAAAAACCATGCAATCAGTCATTACCTCAAAGTTTCAAACCACCATTCCAAAAAAGGTGCGTGAAAGCCTCAAGCTTACCATTAATGATACCCTGGAATGGAAAATTGAGCGCGGAAAGACAGTCGTCATCCCCGTTCAGAAGAGATTCTTAAACTATAAAAATGCGATAAAAACAGGCGCCGGAAAAATTGAAGAAGACATAATATTATCTCGCAATCGCCGGATAGAAAAATACCTGTGAAAAAATATATTATAGATACAAATGCGCTGATATCTTTTGTTACGGACAGAAACCTTGACCAGCAGGATGAAATAGACAGGCTGTTTAAGAATGCTGCCCGTCTAAAAATCCTGGTACTTTGCCCGCAAAATATTTTGACTGAATTTGTTTATGTAATGGATAAAGTATATCAGATCCCAAAACCGGAAATAAACGAAATGGTCAAGGACTTCATCGATATGCCAGGTATCGAAGTTGTTCATGATCTTAATATGAAAACTCTCTTAGCTTACTGGCCTGAGCATTTTAAAGATTACGGTGACGCTATCGTTGCAGCGCTTTGCAAGAATACCAAAGGAGCTATAATCGCAACGTTTGATCATAAGTTCAGAGTAAAATTGAAAAAGCTTGGACTTTTCGTATATTCCTTCCCCTCCTTCCTTCCTAAATAGGGCCCATCCAGAAACGATCTTTTTGCCCGATCTCGGCGTTATGCTCAAAATTTTATCCTCGGAATATCAACGATATGCCTGCGGTAAAATTTTTCGCAGGCCTTGATCTCGAACAAAAATCCTCGTTTCTG
>JAFDFH010000016.1 GCA_019309945.1 Deltaproteobacteria bacterium | reverse complement strand
GAAGATAGATAAAACTTTTTCCTGTCAGCGGGAGTATACCGACCATACTCTTCAAAGTCGTGCCAGAACATATCTGCTAACTCTTCTGCCAGTTTGTAGACATCTAACTCGTGCCCATCCAGAAACGGTCTTTTTGCCCGATCTCTGCGTTATGCTCAAAATTTTATCCTCGGAATATCAACTAGATACCTGCGGTAAAATTTTTCGCAGGCCTTGATCTCGAACAAAAATCCTAGTTTCTGGACGGACACTAACTCGTAAACTCGTTTCATCTCTCCCAATTTCTACTTTCCAATTTCAAGTTTCAAGCCGTGAACGGTTACGAAAATTCTTATGAAATGTATCGGATTGGATCTTTTACACCCGCTTCGGCAAAACCTTTTTTCCGCAGGATGCAGCTGTCGCAGCGACCGCATGCCAGACCCTCAGGAGACGGATCATAGCAACTGTGGGTCAACCCATAGTCAACACCAAGATCGATTCCTTTTCTGATAATTTGCCCTTTGGTCATATGGATGAGGGGTGTTCTTATCTTCGTAAAGGTGATTCCTTCCACACATGCCCTGGTTGCAAGATTAGCCATACGTTCAAAGGCCTCAATATATTCCGCCCGGCAGTCAGGGTATCCGCTGTAGTCAATCGCGTTAACGCCGATAAAAATGTCAGATGATCCAATAACTTCGGCCCATGCAAGGGCATGGGCAAGGAAAATGGTATTTCGTGCCGGAACATAGGTAACCGGGATTTTAGTTGGCTTTTCTTGTTCGTCTCTGGTTTTCGGTACATCGATATCATCGGTAAGGGCAGAACCCCCAATCTTACCCAGATCGATATGGATAACGAGGTGTTTTTGGGCTCCCAGAGCATCCGCCACTTTTGCGGCGGCATCAAGTTCAATCGCGTGGCGCTGCCCATAAAAAAAACTTAAGCTGTAAATTTTAAATCCTTCATCCTTTGCAATGGCCATGACCGTACTGGAATCGAGTCCCCCGCTTGAAAGGACAACAGCCTTTTGGCCTATGGTCGTTATTGCATTCATTCACTTTACCTTAAACTATAGGTTTAACTTAAGTATCGTAATATTTTGAATTCATATTTAATTAACAACTAAAGTTAAGCACATCTTTGCCACAATTTTCGTAACTTCTCAATATGTTCCGTAAGGCCCGCTGCGCCATCTGGTAATTTTTTTCAATACGGCCAAAACTTGCCGTTAAGGGCGCCTAACAGTTGCCCGCTTTGAAAAAAAATACCGGATGACTCCGCTGGTAGGTTTAACCATAAGTTTTTGAGAAGTTACCAATTTTCGTATTCCTCGGGAAAGCGCTTATACGCCCCTTTGGGCTTGGGGCCATATGAATTTATGTAATTGAAGATGAAATCTAACGTGAAGTTTATCTTCAAGTATCCATTTTACAAGGATGGAAGGCACCATTTTCTCGAATACAGGGGAAAAGAGAATATGCCCCGGGGCAAGTCGGGGGTATATTCGCGTTGTGACTTGGCGGGCATAGTCATAGTCCGTTCGGCTTCCAATCACAAACTTGACCTGGTCGCCTGGATGGAGCCTGTTGATATTCTCAAAATCATTTTTATCACTCTCGTTGCTGGTCGGGCATTTTATATCGACAATCCTGATACATCGTCCGTCAACCTGGCCGATGTCCAGACTCCCGTTTGTTTCCATCATCACTTTATATCCATTTTCAAGAAGCTTGAAAATTAAATGAGGGGTCTCATTTTGAAGCAAAGGTTCCCCGCCGGTAATTTCAACCAGCGGGCAGCGAAAATTTTCAACCTGATCCATGATCGCTTGAATTTCCATCTCCAGGCCTTCATCGTAGGCATAGCGGGTATCGCAGTAAGAACACCTTAAGTTGCATCCGGAAAGCCTTACAAAAGTGCAGGGCAGACCGCTATATGTGGATTCGCCCTGGATACTGTAAAATATTTCATTGACTAAAAGGCTCATGTTACAGTTCCTTTGCCCGCTTTGAAAAAAAATACCGGATGACTCCGCTGTAAGGTTTAAACATAAGTTTTTTAGAAGTTACGGATTCTTTACTTAAACTTTGAATATTATTAAGTAAATTAAATAAATTTGTCAAGATATGATCGATATTGATAATGGCTAAAATGGACTTCTACCCATCGTGGGGATCCAGATGATAAAAGACGCGCCCACTGATAATAAAATATAAAATGTCTGAAACTCGCATGCAAGTGAGCCTAAAGAAAAAACAGAGGCCGATCTTTTAATACCGGCTATTTAAAAGTAAAATCATATGATTGAAACATTAGTTGTTTTATATGCTGTTTTTTCTTAAGGCTCACTAACACGCTCAAACAGTCAGACCTTTTATATTTTATCACCAGTGAGCTCCGATAGCTATTGAAAAGTTACGGTATTTCCTATCTTCTCAATATGCTTCGGTAGGCCCGCTGCGTCATCCGGTAATTTTTTTCAATACGGCTAAAACTTGCCGTTAAGGGCGCCTAACTGTGCCCCGCGTACGGGATGTAAAATGAGTGTATCGCTTAGCACAAACAGGCTACAATTAACAATTTATGCTGTTCGAGGCACTATAAGCCGCCCTAAACGGCTTCAAACAGTTGCCCGCTTTGAAAAAAAATACCGGATGACTCCGCTGGTAGGTTTAAACATAAGTTTTTGAGAAGTTACGGTATTTCAGATAAAGTTGAATAAATGTGCGGAACAAAATGATGCAAACAATCGGTGTGCTAAAAAATACGGTGCAGGAATATGCATGGGGATCTTATACGGCGATTCCCGAACTTCTCGGTGAAGCGTTTCCAGGAGATAAACCCCAGGCTGAGCTTTGGATGGGGGCTCATTCCAAGGCGCCTTCCCTGGTTAACTGTGACGGCAAGTGGACCTCACTTTTGGTGTTGATCAAAAAAGACCCTGAAGCTATTCTCGGAAAAACGGTGGCAGAAAGATTTAACAACGGACTTCCGTTTTTGTTCAAGGTTTTGGCAGTCGCAACGTCACTTTCCATCCAGGCACATCCCAGCCGAACCCAAGCAGCGTTGGGCTTTGCAAGGGAAAACGAACAAGGAATTTCTTTAAACGCTCCTGACCGGAACTATAAAGATGAAAACCACAAACCCGAGTGCATTTGCGCCCTGACGACGTTTTGGGCATTAAACGGCTTCCGTAAAATTGCGGAAATACGTTCCCGTATGGAGAAAATCTGTGCCAAAGGTTTGGATAGGGAACTTGACGATCTTGGCAGGCAGCCGAATTCGGCCGGCTTAAAAGGATTTTTCCAGGGGCTGATGAAGATGGATGCCGAACGGAAAAAAAAGGTTATCAGCGAAGCGCTAAAAAATGCAAAAATGCTTTCGAAAGTTGATCAGGCTTTTCAATGGATGGTCAGCCTGTACAATGCACACCCGACGGATATCGGGGTATTTGCGCCCGTATTTTTAAATCTGATATGCCTGGAGCCGGGTCAGGCCATGTTTCTTCCACCAGGAGAGCTTCACGCCTACCTCGATGGCGTGGGAATTGAGTTGATGGCAAATTCAGACAACGTCTTGCGAGGGGGTCTTACACCCAAACACATTGATGTACCGGAACTTTTAAAAGTCCTCAACTTTGAGGAAAGAAATGTAAATATTCTTCGGCCGCAAGAAATCAGCGCAACCGAGAGGGTCTATTCCAGCATGGCCGCAGAATTTGTCCTGTCCGTTATCTCGGTACAAAAAGGTTTAACTCACTTGAGCGCCATCGACAGGAATATTGAGATACTCCTTTGCATGGCCGGAAACGGATGCATTACGGACCTTGGTACAGCTGATCAGATCAATATTTCCAGGGGAACATCGGTTATGATTCCTTCAGCCGTTAATAAATACATTGTTGAAGGAACCGCGACGATATACAAGGCGACGGTTCCGACGGGCAATAATAAATCATAAGGAGACGTAACTTCTCGATGTATTCCGGCAGGTCCGCTGCGCCATCCGGCAATTTTTTTCAATACGGCCAAAACTTGCCGTTAAGGGCGCCTAACAGTGACCTGCGCACGGAATGTAAAATGATTGTGTCACTTAGCACAAACAGGCTACAATCAACAATTTATGCTGTTCGGGTCACTGTAAACCGCCCTAAACTGCTTCAAACAGTTGCCCGCTTTGAAAAAAATGACCAGATGACTCCGCTATTATGTTTAACAATAATTTTTTGATAAGTTACAAGGAGGCCAGCCATGGATACAAGTAATGACACGCCGAAAGGCGTACCCTTTAACCTGAAAGAACACGTTTCCTATACCATCGGTTCAGTAGTCAGCAAGATGCTGCTTCAAAAAGATACCGGGAATATTACCCTTTTTTCTTTTGATGCCGGCCAGGGGTTGAGCGAACATGCGTCACCCTTTGATGCCGTTGTACACATCCTCGACGGTGAAGCGAAAATCACTATCGGTGGAAAGCCGCATACAGTTGTGGCTGGGGAAATCATTATCATGCCGGCAAATATTCCCCATGCCCTTCAAGCTGAAGTTCAATTTAAAATGCTGCTTGTTCTTATCCGGGGAAACTAAGGGCCTCGGCAAGAAATAATTCCACATCTTGGTTGTCTTTTGGCCCGTCTACTGCGTTACATCCACCGGCACATATCCTGATATGCACTGGCGGATGTGCCTTGTAGACGAACCAAAATCCGGCCCAATCTTGTGTAATTATTTATTTCCGCGACCCTAAAGATCCATACATAGAGGTTGGCTCCTTGGGCATCCCTAAGATTCCTTGATTGTTTCATGCAACATATTCTGAATACCATAATTCCCGTTTTTGCAGTTATTGTGCTGGGTCTCTTGATACGTTCCACAGGATACCTGCCTGCGAACCTCACAGCCCCTCTCAATCGCCTGGTTTATTACCTGGCCATTCCTGCGATGGTCTTCAAAGAGGTGAGTGAGGCGTCCTTCCGCGTGCACTTTAATCCGGTCCTGCTTGCAGGGACATTGTTCGCCGTTGTCGTGGTTTTTGCCATTGCCTTAATCACCGGTTTTGTCTTTTCCATTGATCGGAAGGAACGCGGGACGTTTATTCAGAGTTCATTTCACGGAAATCTTGGCTATATCGGCTTTGCGGTGGTTTTTTATCTGCTGGGAAAAGAGGGTTTTAAAAGTGCCAGCATCCTGGCCGGGTTTCTCATGCTGCTCCAAAATTTCCTGGCGGTCATCGGGCTTCAGGTGTTTTCCGGAGGAGGGCAGGGGAAGCACAGGTTCTGGTTCCTGATCAAAAAAGTGACAGGGAATCCTATTATTCTTTCTGCAATTGCAGGCATCGCTTTCTCCGTCTTAAAGATTCCTCTGCCCGTCATCGTGGACCGGAGTCTCAGTATCATCAGCGGTATGGCCCTGCCATTGGCACTCCTGGTGATAGGAGCCTCACTCTCTCTGAACCTTATCCGATCCTACCTTGGCCTGGCCCTGGGTTCTGGATTCCTGAAGCTGTTGGTTTTACCATTGACAGGTCTTTTGATCTACCGCTGGTTCGGTCTTCCAACTGAACAATTCCTGCCCGGGCTGATTTTTTTAGCATCGCCTACGGCAACGGTAACCTATGTGATGGCCTGTGAGATGGGAGGGTCACCAGAGCAGGCTTCCGCGGCCGTATCCATGAACACACTCATCTCGGCCCTGACATTTGTTTTTTGGCTCGGATTTTTCATTTGAATTCTAATCACAACGGTCAACACCGGTGTTACCTTAACTTCCGCATTACGGAATAATAATGATGTCAAAACCCTTATAAAGGCGGTCGATGTCTAGTTGCTGAAGAGGATATTGGGGATGGCTAAACACAACAATTGCATCACACACACCCTTTATTAAGGCTTCGTAGGTTTCTCCAAACGGCATCTGCACTTCCCTACTGTCTGTTATTCCACAGTATTCGCTTAGCAGATTCAAACTACGCGAACTGCCACATATTTTCATACCGTTAATATCTTCGAGGTAGCTTGCGCGCTTTTGTACAACGATAAGGCCATTCGCATCCCTCAAGGCGGCATTTATTTTTGATATTGTATTAGATCTAACAGTTATCGAGCCACCTGTGACACTGATTGTTGCGACATCTCTCTTACGTTCACAGGTGACGCGAATGATCGCTTTACCAGGCGCTACCCCTGTGACCAATCCTGCCGGAGATACCCGGGCGACTCCCGGGTTGCTGCTTGACCAGTTCACAGATTGCCCGTTAAGGATATTCCCCTGAGCATTTTTTGGTTTTGCTTTGAGCTGCATTTTTTTCCTAACCATAATACAACCACTGCTCGGTGTAACCTCGACTGACGCTATCTCCGGACGCTTTTCCTTTACAGTAATTTGCGCCTTTCCCACAATTCCTTCGCATGTGGCAGTGATCTCAGAAGTTCCTCCGGCCCGGCCCGTCACGACACCGTTTGAAGACACCGAAACAACCCTCGGATTGCTGCTCGACCAATTCACGACCCGCTCGTTAAGAAAGTTCCCTTGAGGGTCTTTGGGCATTGCACGCAATGTTATTCTCGCTTCAGTCTCGATAACAGTCCGATAGGGATCAACCTCGACTGACGCTACCTTTTCACGTTCTGGTCCAAAGACTCCGGCAGAATATAGAGCAGCAATGGATCCTATAACAGCAGCAATCCCGGTTAGAATACCTGGTAGGCTGGTCCAGAAGGATTTCTTTTCGCTCATGATCGATCCCTCCCCGTTAGGTTAAAGATTCATGCATGTAGGGTCATACTCTTTCCTTTGGTTTCCCAAAGGGATATTTAAAGATGAACGTTTTATATCTGTTTTGAAAAAGTTGGCCTAGTATTTTTTTACTTTCGATCCCCCGGATAATAAGGTGGTGCAAGACAATAGAAGTGTTTAAGCGAGCTAGTGCCCATCCAGAAACGTTCTTTTTGCCCGATTTCTGCGTTATGCTAAAAATTTTATCCTCGGAATATCAACTATATGCCTGTGGTAAAATTTTTCGCATGCCTTGATCTCGAACAAAAATCCTCGTTTCTGGACGGACACAAGCTAACCGGGCAGACGATATATCAAAAAAAATCTTATTGCAAATTATTTTGTTTTTTAAAGGCGTTCCGGTTAGTTACCGGAAATATCGTCCTTTAATCCTGCCGCACCCAAACGAACATAACGGCGGTCTGGATAGCAGATAGACAAATAAAATATACCATCCAGAGGGGGATGCCCATTACGACGGGTTCAATCTTCCCCCATGCCCAGAAGTCCATCGCCAGTAAAAAGATAGCAGTCAATATATAAAAATAAGGATTTTGAATCCAGCCGGGCACAAAAAGCTTCAGGGCATTTTCCTTCCACATCAGTATGGTATGGGTAGCGAGATAAACTAAAAAGGTCAGTAGCATTATCCACACGACCGGTAAAAACATACCGGCGGATATCCATTTTAAATAAAATAGGATCAAAAGGCTTTCGCCGCAAACAATCGAAAGTATGGCGGGAAGCGCAAAAACTTTTTTGAAGTAAAGTCCAAAAATAACCGTTGGAAACAACACCGCCAGTCCGGTAAACGTCTGGGTGGCAATCTGAAGGATGGTGGCCGGCGGCTTATAGGCAAGGGCAAGACCCGCAACGCTCAGAAAAATTACAAAAATCCGGCCGGTAATATTGCTGGTGCTTTTCTTTTTTTTCAGCAGAGGAACAACATCGCGGGTAAAAATCGAACTCAAGGTTAATAATTGTGAATCCATGGTCGACATCAGCGCAGCCAGTCCGGCAGCCATGACAAGCGCTGCCATGGCGTCTCCCGAAATCATGGTCAAAACCATCGGTAAGATTCGATCGGCCTGTTTGCCGACAAGGCCGGGAAAAGACAATCGACCGAAAACCCCGACAGCGATAGGCAATATGAAGACCACTGTACAGATAAAAGGATAATACAACATGATGCGGGAAATATTATCTTTGTTTTTTGCGGTGAAAAAACGCTGAAACAGTTGGGGAAACATGGGGTCACAGAAAAACCACAGCAAAATATAGCTGAACCAGATCCCGAATGTGTATTTGCCAAGGCCACCGGGCCTTGAAAAAAGCTCGGGATAAGCGACCATGACTTTTTGATTGGCCATGACAAATCCACCGTGATGCTTTGCGATTAAAACAAGCGACACGAGTAGTAAGATAAACATAACGGAACCCTGGAATACATCCGTCCAAGCAACGGCTCGCATACCACCCCGCAGGGTATAGATAGCGATGATTAGCGTTACCAGGATACATCCATAAAAATAAGGAATCCCCACAAGTTCTTCGAGGACATATCCGGCCGCCATGGGTTGTAAGGCCAGATAGGGTATCGTAAAAATAATCATGATCAGGGCAAAAAGAAAAGACAACATGGGACTTTTGTACAGTTCCTTAACCAGCTCGGGGGGGGTTACCAGGCCCCGATCCCGACCGACCTGCCAAATCTTGCGACCCAGAATCCAGAACGTCAATGCCATAAAGCCCGTACCGAATCCCATGATGGGGAAAAAAGCATACCCGTCGCGGTAGCCGGCACCGGATGTACCAAAGACGGTAAATGCCGAAAAATTGGTCGCGACCATGGTACCGAGCAGTACCAAAGTCCCGAGTTTTCGATCGGCCAGAAAATACGTTTCCGGAGTTGATTTCCACCGTGTTCGCGCAATAAAACCAATCGAGAGAACACAGAGAAAATAGGCGATCAACACAAAGATCTTAATAAACATGACATCTCCTCAGTACAGGTTAAAATAAAAAAGCCATCCCGATATAGGTCGGGATGGCTTTAATCGACTTTGAGAGACCTTTGCAAAACACCCCTTTTTGCCCAATTTCTGTGTCAGGCTAAAATTTTAATCCTCAAAATACTCAATGTATTCTTCTGGTTAAAATTTTCGCCTTCCTTGAACTTGAATAAAAATGAGTACTTTTCAAAGGTCTCTTTGGTTAATCACGCTCAAGAGGGGTCGTCTATTTTGATCTTGAGCGAAATTGGCGCTTTTACAAAAGTCTTGTTGCCTGGCATAACCTAGTGCTGTCCAAGTGATTTTGCGCAAACCTTCTATCCTTTTTTTTTCAAGCTGTCAAGGGAATGCTGAAAAAAGTATTGACATTAGAAACTCAATAAAATACTATTTGTGAAAATTTCTAATTTTTAGAGGTTATCTTCATGGCGCAAAATTTTTCGGACAGCTATTATTCGTATTATCTGTATTATTTTTATAATACCGATCTGCCCGGAATGCGCTGAAACATTAAAAATTAATAAGCGAAAAAAGCTGTGGGCGGATCGGAAACCTGCGGCTTTTTTATTTTTAAAGCCGTGGGGCAATCAAATGTTTCACGGTTTTTTTCTTAAAAAAGAGGGGGATGTGATGACTATTTTAGGAAAAAGGATCCGGATGGAACGTATTATCAATCGAAATACGGGCAAAACGGTAATTGTCCCAATGGACCACGGGATATCAGTCGGTCCCATTGACGGCCTGACCGATATGAAACAGGCTATCCAGAGCGTCTCGGAAGGTGGAGCAAATGCCATCGTGGAACACAAGGGGCTTGTAGGTGAAGGCCACCGCGGGCGAGGCAAAGATATCGGGTTGATTGTCCACCTGTCGGCTTCCACGAGTTTATCGCCTTATCCTAACGCCAAGACCCTTGTCTGCTCAGTCGAAGAGGCGATCAAACTCGGTGCCGACGCCGTATCCATACATGTAAATCTTGGAAACGGTGGTGAGAAAGAGATGTTGCGGGATTTCGGCAAAGTGAGCTATGAAACACGCAACTGGGGAATACCGCTATTGGCCATGATCTATCCGCGGGGCGAAAAAATAACGGACGAATATGGTGTGCAGGTGATCAAGCACGCCGCCCGTGTCGGAGACGAGATGGGTGCGGATATTGTTAAAGTTTCGTACACCGGCTCTGTAGAGACATTTAAAGAAGTAGTCAAGGGGTGCACGATTCCGGTCGTAATTGCCGGAGGTCCTAAAATGAATTCCGACCGGGAAATACTGGAAATGGTAAGAGGTTCAATCGACGCAGGAGGATCGGGTGTTTCCATCGGTCGTAACGTGTTTCAGCATGAAAATCCAACACGAATGGTTCAAGCGATATCAGCAATCGTACACGATGGCGGCAGCGTGGAAGACGCCCTGGCAATTTTAAGCTAGTTTTTTTAATCCGCTGAATTTGTATGTAAGGAATAAAAACCATGAGAAAAATCTGGGTAAAAGTGGATCCCTGGGACAAGCAAATGGTCACAACCGCTCTTGAAGGCGGTGCCGACGGCATCATTGTCCCGCCGGGATTTCATGAAAAAGTCAAAGCGCTCGGAAGGATTGAAACGATTTCCGAGGATGGGGATTTGAAAATTGGGGAGGATGTAATTTTCTATGACATAAAAAGCGGTGATGATGAGGAAACGATTGTCAAACTCAGTCAAAATAAAAGGGTCATATTAAAATGCCGCGATTGGACCATTATACCTCTCGAAAATCTGATCGCTAAGGGCGCAGATGTAATTGCACAGGTAAATAGTTTGGAAGAGGCCAAAACCGCCTTTGGTATCCTGGAAAAGGGGGTTAGTCACATTTTGTTCAACCCGACGGATGTAAACGCGTTAAAAACAGCCCTTTCGGCATTGCGCTCAATAGAGGCTAAAATCCCCCTTGAATCCGCCGAAATTACAGCAATCCAGCCTGTGGGGATGGGGGACCGGGTATGTGTGGATACGTGCACTTCAATGACTTTGGGCCAGGGCCTCCTGGTCGGAAACAGCAGTAGTGCGCTTTTTCTTGTTCATGCCGAAAGCATTTCCAATCCTTACGTTGCCCCCCGACCCTTCAGGGTTAATGCCGGACCGGTCCATGCGTACACACGGGTTCCCGGTGGAAAAACGAAATACCTTGCAGAGCTATCCGCCGGAGATCAGGTGCTGATCGTCGACTTTAACGGCAACATCACCACCGGAACGGTCGGACGCTTAAAGATCGAAAAACGACCATTAATGTTGGTAACGGCGGCGGTTGGAGACAAACGGGTGACAACGCTCCTTCAAAATGCGGAGACGATTCGGCTGACCCATCCGGATGGCAAAGCGGTATCGGTGGTCAATCTAGTACCCGGCGATAAGGTTCTGCTGGCCGTCGAGGAACAAGGCCGTCACTTTGGTCACAAAATTGAAGAAACCATAACGGAAAAGTAAAGCAGGTCAGCATGGACAACAATAAAGAAGTCGAAATCGAAGTGCGTGGTTCCCCTATTTATGAATTTCGAAATAGGATCGATGAAATCGACACAAAGATCCTGTATTTGATAAACGCAAGGCTTGAGCTTGCCCTGGAGATCGGGCGGCACAAAAAAGAAAATGATGCACCGATCGTTGACCGTACGCGTGAAAACAGCATTATAGAACGACTTTTAGCCCTCAACCGTGGTCCCATTGATAAAGGTCAGCTCCAAAAGATTTTTCTCCAAATCATCGCCGTGTCTCGTGAGATTCAGGCGCAGGACGTCTAAACAAGCTTATGAAGATCGATTCAAACACCTCCGTCTATGCCGTAATGGGCGATCCCGTGTCCCACAGTTTAGGTCCTGTGATGCACAACCGTGCGTTTGTGTATACCGGATACAACGGTATATATCTCGCATTTCAGGTGACCGATATCGCTTCGGCCATTTCCGGAATGAAAACATTGGGGTTTAAAGGTGCCAGTATTACCATCCCCCATAAGGTTGCAGTAATGGAGCATCTCGATGAACTGGATGAGAAGGCCCAAAAAATTGGTGCCGTAAATACGATTATAAACAGAGGGAATCGTCTTTGCGGGTACAATTCCGATTGTCTGGGCGCGATGCAGGCGCTCAAAGAAAAAACGGACATCACCGGTAAAAAGGTGGCAATTATCGGTTCCGGCGGCGCTGCACGGGCAATCGGATTCGGCATTCTGTCTGAGGGTGGGAAGGTTACGATTTTTAGCCGTTCAGCAAAAAAAGGTGAGCGCCTGGCAAAGGATCTTGGGTCGGATTATCACCCCCTGGCCGAATTTAAAAAGGCGAGTTGTCAGATATTCATCAACACCACACCGGTGGGGATGCTGCCGGATACCGAGGCCATGCCGATACCAAGAGAAGTCATTGCAAAAGAAACGGTTGTGATGGATATTGTTTACAACCCCTTAAAGACCCGACTTTTAAAGGAGGCTCAAGATATTGGTTGTATTACCGTAGATGGTGTTGCGATGTTTGTTTATCAAGGGGCTTTCCAGTTCAAATTATGGACCGGGAAAAAAGCCCCCATCGATATTATGACTAAAACGGTTTTGGATGCGCTGGGAGCAAAGTAAATAAGATTGAAGGTAACTTCCCAATATATTCCGGTAGGCCCGCTGCGCCATCCGGTAATTTTTTTCAATACGGCCAAAACTTGCCGTTAAGGCCGCCTAACAGTGACCCGCGCACGGGATCTAAAATGACTATATCGCTTAGCACAAACAGGCTACAATCAACATTTTATGCTGTTCGGGTCACTGTAAGCCGCCCTAAACGGCTTCAAACAGTTGCCCGCTTTGAAAAAAATGACCGGATGACTCCGCTGGTATGTTTAATCATAAGTTTTTAAGAAGTTACGATTGAAGGATTGGTGTATTTTAAGAATCGCAAGCAACTAAAAACAAATCGTGGAACAATGATCGAAATAAAAGCCGAAAAAATAAAAAACAGTGAAGTCGTCGTCCCGGGATCTAAAAGTTATACCCATCGAGTGCTGATAGCGTCAGCAATGTCAGATGGAATCTGCCACATACACAATTCTCTGAAAAGCGAAGACACCTTTCTGACGCTGGCCGCTTTAAAAGATCTCGGCATCAAAATAGAAATGCCCGATGACAGGGTCGTTGTACACGGGCAAAAAGGAAAATTTAGACCCTGTGACAATCCTATTGATCTCGGTAATTCCGGGACTTCAATACGGTTTTTAACTGCTGTGACCGCCCTTGGACAGGGAGTGTATACCCTGACGGGGACCAAGCGCATGCAGGAGCGGCCGCTACAGGATCTTATTGCCGGGTTAAACCAGATCGGCGTTTCGGCCCATGCCGTTAACGACAACGGATGCCCGCCGGTTCAAATCGAAGGGGGTAAAGTCAAAGGCGGAAATATCGCCTTAGCGTGCAGCGTCAGCAGCCAGTTCCTCTCCGCTCTGCTGTTCATCGCACCATACACACAAGCGGGGATCGATATCACCGTGATCGAGGGGCCTGTGTCAAGACCCTATGTGGACATGACCGTGGCTATTATGGAAAAATTTGGAGTCAGGGTCAACCGGGACGGATACAAACGGTTCAAGGTCCGAGGGGGACAGACATACAGGGCAGGGACGTACGTGGTGGAACCGGATTGTTCCCAGGCAGGGTATTTCTGGGCCGCTGCGGCCATAACCGGTGCCGCGATCAAGGTTAGGGGGGTCCGGAAGGATTCATTTCAGGGTGATGTGCGCTTTACAGAACTTCGTGCAGCCATGGGATGCAACGTATTGGAAGAAAAGGACGGCATTAAAGTTGTCGGGGGCTTGCTTGCAGCCATCGAAACGGACATGGCCGACATGCCGGATCTGGTTCCGACCTTGGCCGTTGTCGCCGCGTTTGCCAGAGGAACGACGGTCATAAAAAATGTTGCCCATTTAAAAGCCAAGGAAAGCGATCGGTTAGCTTCGGTGGTAAATGAGCTCACCCGGATGGGCATTGACGCAACCTGCCGTGAGGACGGTTTGATTATCACGGGTGGGGCCCCTTGCGGAGCTGTAATTGAAACCTACGGGGATCATCGAATTGCGATGAGTTTTGCCGTGGCGGGACTTAAAGTTCCAGGCATTATCATAAAAGACGAAAGATGTGTCGAGAAATCGTTTCCGAATTTTTGGAAGGTGTTTGAAGGGTTGTATCAAGAATGAATATCTTCTTGATCGGATATCGGTGTGCAGGCAAAAGCATCATCGGAAGATCCCTGTCTAAAAAACTGGGTTGGCCTTTTCTTGATGCAGATTTAGAACTGACTGAAGAATATGGCATGACGATTTCAGAAATTGTCAAAAAACTTGGCTGGGATAAATTTCGAGAAATGGAACAGGCGATCATCAAAAGAACGTGCAAAAACGATAAACATATTGTGGCTACGGGTGGCGGTGCAGTGCTCAACTCGAAGAATGTCAGGCAAATGAAACATAATGGCGTGCTCATATGGTTAAGGGCGACGCCGCAAACGATTAAAGCAAGGATGTCAACGGATAACAGCACGGAAGATATGCGCCCTTCTTTGACATCCAAAGGAATGCTGGAGGAAATTGAGGAAACGCTTTTAAACCGGAACCCCTATTATGAAAGCGCAAAGGATTTTTGCGTTGATACGGACGATGTCGGCGTCAATGAGATATGCGATATCATTTTAGGGGAAATGAATCATTATGGTTTGAAGAGATGAAGGATTCGTAACGACTCTAAGTAGTTATCTATTTTTTCAGTAACTTCTCATTATGTTCCGGTAGGCCTGCTACGCCATCCGATAATTTTTTTCAATACGGCCAAAACTTGCACTTAAGGGCGCCTAACAGTGACCCGCGCACGTGATGTAAAATGAGTGTGTCGCTTAGCACAAACAGACTACAATCAACAATTTATGCTGTCCGGGTCACTGTAAGCCGCCCTAAACTGCTTCAAACAGTTGCCCGCTTTGAAAAAAATTACCGGATGACTCCGCTGGTAGGTTTAACCATAAGTTTTTGAGAAGTTACTTTTTTCAGTTCGACTTTAGGAGATCACTTGTATGTCAAGTACAATCGGGACGTTATTGAAAGTAACAACATTTGGAGAGTCACACGGCAAAGGTGTAGGGGTAGTGATTGATGGCTTTCCACCCCGAATTTCCCTCAGCGAAGACGATATCCAGCCCCAGCTTGACCGCCGTCGTCCAGGCCAGAGCAAGCTGACCACGGAACGGGATGAAGCGGATCGAGTCTCCATTTTATCCGGAGTCGAAAACGACCAAACCCTGGGAACACCCATTGCCCTGTTGGTTGCCAATCAAGATCAGCGACCGGGGGATTATGCGCCAATTCAGTTCATTCCCCGCCCTTCACATGCAGATTATACCTACCAGATGAAATATGGCATTCACGCACGCAGTGGTGGTGGAAGATCCAGTGCCAGAGAAACGGTTGCCCGTGTTGCCGCCGGGGCTATTGCGGAAAAATTTCTCTATGAGAGCGCCGGCATTGAAATCGTCGCGTGGGTCAGTTCGGTCTTTAATATTGAGGCTCCTGATATCGATATTCACTACATTACCCGGGAAACGGTCGATAAAACGCTGGTTCGCTGTCCCCACCAAGATACGGCCATTCAAATGATCGAAGCTATTGATGTGACACGCCAGGCAGGGGACTCTCTGGGCGGAATCATTGCCTGTGTGTGTCGTGGTATTCCGGCAGGGTTGGGAGAACCGGTTTTCGACAAGATGGAGGCCAAACTGGCGCAGGCCATGCTGTCGATTCCCGCAACCAAAGGGTTTGAAATCGGTTCCGGGTTTGCCGGCGCCCGGATGCGCGGATCACAACATAATGACCTGTTTGTAAAAAAAGGCGACCGCCTGGGAACGAAAACCAATTACAGCGGGGGGGTTCAGGGCGGTATTTCGAACGGGGAGCCGATTACCTTCCGTGTTGCCTTCAAGCCGCCGGCAACAATCGGTCAGGCTCAGAAAACCGTAGATTTTAAAGGAAACGATGTGGTCCTGGAAGCAAAAGGAAGGCACGATCCTTGTGTTGTTCCACGGGCCGTGCCGATTATCGAAGGCATGGCCGCCCTGGTCCTTGCAGATCTGCTGCTTCAACAGAAGATGCGGGTATCGCCGCAGTTTAAAGCGAATCATTAAATGAGATTGTCCGATCGAATACAATCCATAGAGGAATCCGGAACGGTTCAGTTTACATCGCTGATTCAGCGATTAAGCGAAGAGGGTAAAGAAATTATCAATTTTGCCGTGGGGGAGCCGTATGAGGAGACACCTCGGGCGGTGATTGAATCCACAAAAGACGCCCTTGATGCGCAAAAAACCAGGTACGGACCGGTTGCGGGGCTTCCTGAATTAAAAGCCCGCCTAGCGCTGCAGTTTGAAGGATATGATGAAAACCATATTATCCTGTCGAATGGCTCCAAACAATCTTTATACTCCATTTTCCAAATAATTTGTAATCCCTCGGATGAAGTTATTATTCCGAAACCATACTGGGTCAGTTTTTCACAGCAGGTAAAACTTGCCGGTGCTAACCCGGTGTTTGTCGATACGCTAAATCACCAGTTAGATTGTAATGGAATTGAGCAAGCGATCACAAAAAGGACCAGAGCCATTGTGATTAATACCCCCAACAATCCAACCGGTGCTGTTTATCCCAGGAAAGATCTGGAGAAAATCGCCCGGCTTGCAGGGGAGCGTGATCTGTTTGTCATTTCAGATGAAGCCTATGGTTTTTTTGTGTATGATGGCCTTGAAAATATAAGTCTTTTTGCATTTGAGAATATTCGCGAAAAAGCAATCATCATCCGGAGTTTTTCGAAAAGCTACAGCATGACCGGATTTAGAATCGGGTATGTAGCGGCCTCAAAAAACATCATCAAAGAATTGTCTAAAATTCAGAGCCACCTTACGGGAAATGTTTGCACCTTTGCCCAGTATGGCGCACTCGCTGCGCTTGCGATCGATAAAAATACCCTTTTCCGGAGACGGTCTGAACTTCAAAGAAAAAGAGATATCGCCTATGATTATGCCTCCAAGCTGTTTAAATGCATCAAGCCCCATGGCGCATTCTATCTGTTCCCTGATGTTTCGGACCACTTGCAAAGGGGAGAAAATGCAGAGGATTTTGCAGCGCGTCTTCTCAATCATTCAGGTGTTGCGGTGGTTCCGGGCGAAGTTTTCGGAATATCCAAACACGTCAGGATATCCTATGCGCTACCGGAAGATATACTCTTAAAAGGTTTTGAAAGAATTACAGGAGCATTATGATTGGAATAATCGGGTTTGGTCGCTTTGGAAAACTGATGGCCCGGTATCTTTCAGAAGATTTCAAAGTACTGGTTTATAATCGAACGGATAAATCATCCGAGATTGAAAAAATAGGAGCCTATTCAGCATCACTTCGAAAGGTGTGTAGGCAGGATTTTGTTGTTTTAAGTGTTCCCATTTCCCAAATTAAAGCTGTTTTAAAGGCAATTGTACCAATTCTAAAGAAAGATGCCCTGGTTATTGATGTGTGTTCGGTAAAAGCGTATCCCACCCGGTGGATGAAGGAATTATTGCCTGAAACCGTCTCAATCCTTCCAACACATCCGATGTTTGGCCCGGATAGTGCGGCCGATTCCCTTGAGGGAGCAAAAATCTTGTTATGTAAAGAAAGAATCAGTGCAACGCTTTATGATAAGGTTAAATCCTATCTGTCGTCAAAAGGCCTGGTTATCATTGAAACATCTCCCGAAGAGCATGATAAACAGATTGCGATTAGCCTGTCCCTCACCCATTTTATCGGACGGTCTTTGTCCGAGCTTGGGGCAACCGAACTCAGCATTGATACAGAAGGCTACCAACGGCTGCTCCACATTTTAGATGTTGTCGAGCACGATACCTGGCAGTTGTTTTTCGATATGCACCAGTATAATCCGTACGCCCGGGAACAACGTATGGCATTTATGCAAGCAATGGAAAAAATTCACACAAAACTGGAAAAAGGGTAGCTTCTCAATATGTTCCGGTAGGCCGCTGCGCCATCCGCTGGTAGGTTTAACCATAAGTTTTTGAAATGTTACCTTGTCACTTATTTTTTATCAGCATCGTGGCAGGGTCCAGGAGTAATGTCGGAAGATTGGAAGGGGTTGCCCCTCCCTTTAATACGCGAACATGTATTTCGTCTCCCTCTGGTTGGAGCTGAATTACAGCGTCGAACAGATCCATAACGGGTGCGAGAGACGCCGGTATACCGTGGGGGTCGGCTTTTTCATGACGGTGGGTGCGTACGGTAAACCAGATGTGCATTGAACAGTCTTTTATAAAGGCTTTCAATTCGGTAAGGGGTTTTCGTACCTCAGCATCAAAGGGAAGTCCATCAATAATGATCATTTGGGGGGAAAAGATATTCTGCTCCATCAGATCGGTCAGCCGTTCTTTAAGTTTGGGTACACTAAAACCCTCTACCTTAAAGGTCATAACGAATCGATGGGGAAGGATGGCCTCCTGAATTTCATTGATCTGATTCATATGATATTGTTTGGAGAGGCGGTTTAGGACTTCTTCGTACCTCAGACTAACCTTTTTTATCGGATCATCCAGGCTGATATGAAGAACATTTTTACCCCCCAGGAGCGCGTTTAGCGCAATCTGGATTAGAAGAGACGTCTTACCCACCCCGGCCCTTGCCAACACCGCCCCAAGTCCCCCCTCAGAGATGATATCTTCGGACTCAGGGGCCATGAGTCTCAAGGGGTTTTGAAGAATAAGATCCTTTTTCAGCATATTAAAAGTCCTTTCTTTTAGATGAATGACCACCAGGCTGATTTTAGGCCACCTTATTTTTTTCCTCTGCGGCCTTTTTGGCCAGTTCTTCTGCTATTCCGCGGGGCACCGATTTATAAGCGAGAAACTCCATCGTAAACTGGGCTTTACCTTGTGTTGCGGATCTTAAAACAGTTGCAAAGCCGAACATTTCTGCAAGCGGAGACTGGGTTTCAATAACCATCATGTGACCTTCGTCCTGGGTACCCACGACCATACCCCTGCGCTGATTCAAGAGAGCGATAACCGCGCCCTGAAACTCGGTCGGGGATTCAACGACAACTTTCATTACGGGTTCCTGAATTACCGGATTCGCTCTGGCGTAACCGTCGAGAAATGCTCCCCGGGCAGCGGCCTGGAACGCCATATCCGACGAGTCAACCGCATGTGACTGCCCGTCATTTAGAACAATCTTGATCCCGGTAATTGGAAATGCCAGGCGAGGGCTTTTGATTAGACACTTTTTAAAACCTTTCTCACATGCGGGCAGAAAGTTTGTTGGAATCGCGCCGCCCCTCACCTTGCTTTCAAAGGCGAACGCTTCTCCTGTAATCGGTTCCATATAGCCTGCCACGCGTGCAAACTGACCGGCGCCCCCGGTTTGTTTTTTATGGATATAGTTGAATTCAGACCTCCTGGTAATCGTTTCCCGGTAGGCTACAAGGGGTATGCCCGTTGTTATCTCAGTGTCGTATTCACGGTGCATTCGCTCGATATAGACCTCAAGATGGAGTTCTCCCATACCTGAAATAATGGTTTCACCGGTCTCATCGTTGCTATACACCTTAAAAGTAGGATCCTCTTTGGTGAACCGGCTGAGGGCCTTGGACATGTTGATTTCTGATTTATTATCTTTAGGGACAACGGCAAGCGAAATAACCGGATCCGGGATAAACATGGATGCCATGGTTAAGCTGCGTCCGGGCGTGACAAACGTGTCACCGGATGCACAGTCGATGCCGAAAAGGGCGCCGATATAGCCTGCCGGAATCGA
This sequence comes from Deltaproteobacteria bacterium, assembly GCA_019309945.1. Classification (GTDB taxonomy): domain Bacteria; phylum Desulfobacterota; class Desulfobacteria; order Desulfobacterales; family JAFDFH01; genus JAFDFH01. Next base: position 5,554 of record JAFDFH010000016.1, on the reverse strand, counting down.
TTCGATATCTTCCATTTGGTTCGCATGCATTCGAACAAGTCTTCCAACCTTTATCTTTTTTCCGCTCCGGACATTAACGATGGTATCACCTTTCTTAAGCGTTCCCTGATAAACCCGTATGTATGTGAGCTGACCGTATCGGCCGTCTTCCAATTTGAAGGCAAAGGCGACAATGGGTTCTTCCGGATCAGATAAAAGGGTGACCGGTTTCTCTTCGTCGTCGAGATCGAGGGCCTGGTTTTCCACCTCATCGGGAGAAGGAAGTAATTTCGTTACGGCGTCAAGAAGCGGCTGAACACCCTTGTTTTTGTATGCTGATCCCAGGAAAACCGGAATCAATTCGCGCGTCAGGGTTGCCTTACGGACAGCGGCAATAAGCAAATCTTCAGTGACATTATCTTCAAGGGCAGCCTCGGTAAGCTCATCTGAAAACATCGCAGCGGCATCGATAAGATGTTCTCGTTTATGCATGGCTTCGGGCAGGAGATCCTCGGGTATCGCTTCAACACGGACCTTTTCTCCGCTATTACCGTCAAAATAGATCGCTTTCATGGAGATCAGGTCAATGACGCCGTTAAAATCCGCTTCCAGCCCGATGGGCATCTGCATGGCCGCGGCATTATGACCCAGCTTTTCTTTGAGCTGGTCGATGACTCGAGAAGGGTTGGCGCCGCTCCGGTCGCATTTGTTGACAAAGGCGATACAGGGTACTTTATAGCGGGTCATCTGCTGGGCAACCGTGATGGACTGCGACTGAACACCTCCCACCGCACACAAAACCAGGATCGCTCCATCAAGGACTCTGAGAGATCGTTCGACTTCAATGGTAAAATCGACATGGCCGGGTGTATCGATAATATTTATTTTATGGTCCAGCCATTCGGTGTAAGTGGCAGCCGAAGTAATCGTAATCCCCCGTTCTTTTTCAATCTCCATAAAATCCATGGTTGCCCCGACGCCGTCTTTCCCTTTAACGTCATGGATTGCGTGTATGCGTTTGGTGTAAAAGAGAATCCGTTCAGTCAGCGTTGTTTTGCCTGCATCAATATGCGCACTGATACCAATGTTTCTGACATTGCAGATATCGTTTTTCATAGACCTTTTTCCTTTGAGCCAATTTCAAAACGTCCCATTTTGAAACGGGCTCCTTCGATTCGTTTTTATTCCGCTCAGGTATCAGAGGTTTTGAAACCCGTTATAGTGTATCTCCCGCTAAAAATGAAAAATCCCTTTTCGGGAGGTTGTCAAATAAGGGATCGATTATTGATTCGGTATTTGAATAAAAGAGGCTAACTATAGTTGTGAAATTCATTTTGTCAACGTTAAAAGGTGATGTGGGTCGACAAAAATGTAGGTCCCCCTCAAATTTGTTGTTCATTTGTTGATTTTCGCACCATGATTTACCTGCCTGTCTAAATATCCCCTGATCCTAAAAATAGCTGATATTTCAGATATATATAACCGTTTTATTCTTACATGCGCGATCCCTTTGCAAGATTGGCATCCTTCTTGCCGTATGCAGTTACAACAAATAATACAACGGAAAATATGGTGCCCTTTATTTTGGTATTTCCGTCAGCTTCGCTGATTTCTTAATTCCCCAATTCGTAATTCATAGATTGGTTCCGGCTTGTCCGGGTTAGGGTCTATCTTTGTAATATTAGGAACAATATGAAGAAAATATTGGTAGTGGATAATGATCAGGTTCTGCTGAGGTTTATGACAAACCTGCTTGAAAAGGAGGGGCATCAGGTCATAGCAAGAGAAGATGGCCTGAAAGCCCTTGATGTTTTGAAGACCTATTTGCCAGATATCATATATCTTGACCTCATAATGCCTAAAATCGATGGAAGGCGGCTATGCCGAATCATTAGAAGTACAGAGCGATTGAAAGATGTTTACATAACTATTCTTTCCGCCATTTCGGCCGAAGAGAGTATAGATATCGTTCAATTGGGGGCGGATGCGTGTATTGTCAAGGGGCCATTTAATGAAATGGCTCAAAACGTTCTTGACGTTCTCTATCAACCGGAGCTTATGTCTTCGCAATGCTTAGCAGGAATAGTTCTGGGAAGAAAAAATATTTATCCGCGCGGCATTACGGAAGAGTTACTGACTGTCAAAAAACATTTTGAAATTATTTTAGAGAAAATGTCTGAAGGGATTTTAGAAATAAGTTCAGAGGGAAGAATTCTATATGCTAATCCGGCGGCTCTTGCACTGATTGATCTGCCTGAAAAGAAGCTGGTCGGAAGCTATTACGTTGATGTATTTCCCGAGGATGCCTGCCAGCGGATTTGTGATTTTATTAAAATTATAGACGGCCAACCAAAAGCAAGGGCCAGGGATACGCTTATTCATTTGAGTGGAAATCAAGTTATGCTAAACATGATGCATCTTGATGAAGATACGTCTACATATATTATTTCTCTACATGACGTGAGTGAGAGCAAGCGGGCCGAGGAGGAATTGAGAAATTCAAAAAACCGGCTTGAGATATTATATGAATATGCTCCTGATGCCTATTGGTTGTGCGATCTGAAAGGCGTCTTCACCGATGTTAATAAAGCTATGGAAGAATTGGTCGGTTATCAAAAGGAGGAATTGGTCGGGAAAAATATTTTAAAATTAAACCTCTTGCCGTCAAAGCTAATCACAAAAGTGAAAAATAACCTAGTTCAAAACAGTAAGCTCACGCGACCGGTTGAATTTAACGTAAAGCGGAAGGATGGCAGTCAGGTCATTTTGGAAATACGGACTCACATGGTCCAAATAGAAGGTCAGTCATTGCTTTTAGGGATTGCACGCGACATCACAGAGCGCCGGCGCATCGAACATGATTTGCGGGAGAGTGAGAAGCGAATAAATACCATATTGGAAAACATCATGACCGGGGTGGTTGTCATTGATCCCGAAACCCGCATCATCGTTGATGCCAATACCGTTGCCTTAGAAATGATCGGCATTTCCAGGGAGCAGGTGGTCGGCAGGGTGTGCCATAATTTTATCTGTCCGGCAGAATCGGGTATGTGTCCGATCCTCGATCAGGGACATAAATCAGACGGGGCCGAACAGGTCTTACTGACAGGCAGCGGTAGACAAGTACCGATTCTCAAGAGAACGGTCAGTGTCACACTGGACGGCCGAGATTATTTGCTTGAGAGTTTTTTAGATATTACCAAACTCAAGGAGGCACAGTTTCAGGCCGAGGCTGCGAGTCGTATCAAGAGTGAGTTTTTGGCCAGCATGAGTCATGAGATTCGAACGCCGATGACCGCTGTTATCGGGATGGCCGATTTACTCTATGATACGCCTTTGACGGATGAGCAGAAGGAATATCTTGAGGTCATTTGCTCCTCGGGTGAGAATCTGTTGCAACTCATTAACACTATTCTGGATCTGTCTAAGCTAGAGGCGGACCGGATGGCGTTTGAAAACACCCCGTTTAATCTTCTGGAAGTGGTTAAGAACATGTGTGAGGCCCAAGCTTTTTCCGCTCATGAGAAGGGTTTAGACCTGGTGTGCTGGGTGAGGCCCGGGGTGGAAATGACTCTTTTGGGTGATCCGGTTCGTTTGGGTCAGGTTCTGTCCAATCTGGTCGAAAATGCCATTAAATTTACCGAAGCGGGGGAGGGTTTTATTGAGGTGCAAAGGCAGGATGCGTCGAGGCAAATACCGGGAGAAGGTAAAAATTTGGATGTAAGCCAGGATCCGATGAAGATCGTGGAACTCTTATTTTCCGTAACCGACACTGGTATCGGCATACCACCGGAGAAGCAGGAAGCCGTCTTTGATCGGTTTACCCAGGTTGACGCTTCCAGCACCCGGCAGTATGGGGGTGCCGGGCTGGGTTTGGCCATTTCGCGACGACTGTTGGAACATATGGGAGGACACATGTGGGTGGAAAGCCGCGTCGGAAAGGGAAGCACCTTTTTCTTTACGGCCCGGTTCGAGCTCCAACCCGGGGAAGCATATGTTCGGATGCCCGAGGCGGATATCAGCGGTGTAAAGACGCTGATTATAGATGATAACGCCACAAACCGTATGGTTCTCGCGGAGATGCTTTTTCGATGGGGTGCACTCGTCACAGAGCAAGAAGAGGGTCAGGGGGGACTGGATGAGATGAGACGGGCAAAGGCTGCGGGCGACCCTTACGGTCTGATTTTGCTGGACGGCCGGATGCCGGGGATGGACGGATTTCAGGTGGCGGAAACGATCCAGGGAGATCCCGAGCTTTCCGGGCCGGTGGTTATGATGCTTACTTCCGATGATCGGGAACGGTACAAGGAGCGGAGCAAAGTGCTGGGGATAGCCGATTGTCTGGTCAAACCGGTCAAGTGGTCTGATTTGAAAAAAGCGGTTATGGCGGCCCTGGGGCGGGAAGAGGCTGCGTCCTGGTCGCAGTCGCCGGTTGCCAAGGCCGTTGTGAGGGAAGATTTGATTCCCCTGCATATTTTACTCGTAGAGGACAATGCGAAAAACTGTTTGCTTTTCCAGGCTTATTTGAAGGAAACGCCGTACACATTGGATATTGCTGAAAATGGTGAAATCGCCGTGGAGAAATTTGTGTACGGTGAATATGATCTGGTCCTTATGGATATTAAGATGCCGGTGATGGACGGCTATACGGCCACCGGCAAGATCCGGCAATGGGAAACGCAAAACCGTGTCAAGGCCACACCGATCATTGCCCTGAGCGCCCACGCCCTTACAGAAGACCGTCAAAAAAGTCTTGATGCCGGATTAAATGACCATCTCACCAAACCGATCAAAAAGCTGGACCTGTTGGCTGCTATCGAAAAATACGGTCCCAGAATTAATGATTGATGAAGAAAAGAATTCTATCAATATTGATGGTGGAAGCCCTTGAAAAGAGTGATTATAAAATAATTCGCAACTGGGGCCATAATTTGAAGGGCACGTTCAGAATTTTATGCCAAAGGCGACAAGATTGGTACCCTTTTCATTAAAGAAGTTGTCACAATTTTTAAAAGGCCATTGCGCCATCGAAAAAATTCTTCATTCCTACCCGATTATTTAACCCTTGAAGAAAACCACCGCATGATGTATCTGTGTCCGTAACTTCTCAATATGTTCCGGTAGGCCCGCTGCGCCATCCAGTCATTTTTTCAATACGGCCAAAACTTGACGTTAAGGGCGCCTAACAGTGATCCGCGCACGGGATCTAAAATGAGTGTGTCGCTTAGCACAAACAGGGTACAATCAACAATTTATGCTGTTCGGGTCACTGTAAGCCGCCCTAAACGGCTTCAAACAGTTGCCCGCTTTGAAAAAAATGACCGGATGACTCCGCTAGTAGGTTTAACCATAAGTTTTTGAGAAGTTACCTGTGTCCCAATTTCGGTTTTGATCACTGTTTGATTACGATTTATCTTCTCTGTGTCCGCAAGTAGGTCTTACAATTGGGTAAGGACTGATCGTAACCGTTCACGGTTTGAAACTTGAAATTGGAAAGTAGAAATTGGGGCGAGATGAAACGAGTTTACGAGTTGGATGTCTACAAACTGGCAGAAGACTTATCAGATATGGTCTG
>JAFDFH010000534.1 GCA_019309945.1 Deltaproteobacteria bacterium | reverse complement strand
TTTTGGCCTAAGCAGATAACACAGATTTTTAAGAATGCTACTGAAGATGGTGTCGATTTAGGTGATTTAAAATATGAATACAGGGACATTGAATTTGGTAAAACCAATGTAAAGAGTGTCGGTGTTTTCTACCCAAAGAAAATGCGATACATTTCCTATGTGGGTTCCGAATTTTTTGGGAAGGAGAAATCAGGAATTCCCGGAGAACTTTATCCAATAGTTGTTGATGAAATATCCATTCAGTCAATTCGCTTTGGACAGGAAATCCAGGATGATCGGTTTCAACTTACCTTTCCTGAGGGCACCATCATACAATAAAAACCATTCTGTCGCCGTAATGGAAATCGATCAGCATGTAGGGTGCGATGAATCGCACCATATAATTATTCAAATTCATTTTCCCATTAATCTTTGAGTTTAGTTCTCTGCAGCATGTAGGGTGCGATGAATCGCACCATTGTCCTCGTCATTCTGCCGGGATTCCGAAGTTTTGTATTTTACACCTGTGGTGGGGCCATTTTAATTTTTGAGTTTGACCGCGGCCAGAGGCCGCGATAGGTATTGAAGTTCTTTTTCTTCTGGTTCTATACGTCTTCGCCATCCCTTTTCTCCTTCAACCTCATAAATTGGTAAACGTACTTAATAAAATCGAACCCGCGGTACGGGTGTTTACCCATACAACGGTTTTCAAGACCGTTTTTACTGCTTCAGGTAACTGCGACGGTTTAATGCATTTACAACCCGTTTAACGTGCCTAAAAACAGCCAAGTTACGTACTGGGGACGTTTTTCGGGCTGTTGCTGTAGTAAGTTTAGCTTGACAAATTGTGGAGATTGCTGTATCGTTGGATGAAGCAGCAGTTGAGAGCCACACCACGATTGAATGACGAGAAGTTCGGGATGTTAAGCGGAACCAAATATACACAGTTATCAGGAAAAAATGAAATTGACTCGTAAGAAGAAAATAGTTCTGGGAATTATTTTTGCTGGCTACGCTGCTACATAGATAAGACCGAACAACATCTAAAAGCATTATACTTGGTTAAATACGGTGAAAAAAATTTCGTCACTGTTCTTGACAGAGTGGGAATTTAGAATGAAGAAAAGACGTCTCTTCATCGTATCATTCTGTGCAACCCTTCTTTTCTTGGCGATTTTAGTTGCGATACCCCGACCTAATCACCAAATGCTTTACAGAGTGACATATCTGCCGTCTCTTGGCAAAGAGTTCTTCCTGCCGTGTTCCATTAACGATAAGGGGCAAATCGCCGGACACTCGATAGTTGCCTACCGCAGCTACCATCTTTTTCTCTGGGATCGTGAAAAGGGCTTGCAGGATCTGGGCCCTCAATTTGACAACGAAGTCTATATTAATAACACGGGGCAGATCGCGGCAATTATGAAGGATCCTAATGACCATTTAATACCCTCGACAACCACATTATATAATGTATCAGGATTATCACTTGCCCTTAGTCGTGCCTTTATCTGGGACCCTAACCACGGCAGGCGTCTCCTTCCCACGCTGGGTGGTAAAACCGCAATTGCTCATGGCATAAACAACCACGGCCAAGTTGTCGGTACCGCTGAAACAGCTTCCGGTGTTTTACACGCCTGCGTTTGGAATGCAAACTCAGAAATTCATGACCTAACTCCATCCAGTAAACGACATACGCAAGCCTGGTCTATTAACGACACCGGTCAAGTCGTCATTTCCGCCCGACGCTCTCTGCTATTAGTCGATGCAAATGAGATTGTGACTTCTACCTACACGACGATTCCGGTTCTTGGACTCCTTGAGATCAACAACAATGGTTACGTAGCGGGCATGGTCCAGGCGGGACCTGGCAAGTACGATATTGTTATCTGGCATCCGGATTTAGGGCAAAAAAAGCTCGTTCAATCCTATACGAATTCATTAAGCGAGACGAAAATAAATGATGTAAACCAGGTGCTTCTAATCAAAGGACGACAACCAAAAGTCAGAATATTCGGCCGAACATTGTTCTCTACTCATGTTCAGAACTATCTGCATGATCC
>JAFDFH010000163.1 GCA_019309945.1 Deltaproteobacteria bacterium | reverse complement strand
CCTCGTAGCTTGCTGCGGGGAGGCGTCAATAATGAATAAAACCTTATTATAGGGGTCGTACTATGAATCAATTTCGTCGGATATCGGTTGCCTTGGGCGTTATCGCATTAATGGCCTTTATGCTTGTATATTTTGGAATATGCGGGTCAAAAAGAAAGCCTCAGGATGAAAAATATTACCACGAACTTGGGCTTACGTTATACAAAGAAGGATTTTATGACCTGTTGCCCGAAGGGAATGTGGAACAAGCCAATGAAAAATTTGAGCAGGCCGTAAGCGCTTTTCAGACAGCCATCTCCCTCAATGATAATCATATTGAATCTCATCAGTATCTTGCAAGGGTATTTGCTGTTCAAAAAAAGTATTCAGCCGCTGTTAGTGAACATTTTAGAATAACCGAACTGGACCCTGACAATATCAACAACTATCTTTTTCTCGCTTCTATTTACGTTAGAATGAAACGATATGATGACGCTGAAAAGGTATTAAAACACGCCAAGACGTTATCCAAAGAGCCGGCGGTGATTGAACAGGTCAACGTCCTGATCAAAAAAATTCGTGAAAGCCCCCCGCGTTAAAATTTCAGGAAAGGGGAGAACCGCTTTTCATGAAAAACCATAAAATCACTCGAAACGTTATTCTTACCGGGTTTACGTCTTTTTTTACAGACGTGTCGTCAGAGATGATATACCCTCTTTTGCAGGCGTTTGTCCGTATGATTATGGTGACAAAAACCGCCATGATCGGCCCGGTTTTAGGGATCATTGAGGGAATTGCCGAATCTACGGCCAGTTTGCTGAAGCTTTTTTCCGGATATTATTCCGACCGGATGAAAAATCGAAAGGGGCCTGCGATTTTCGGTTATACGATCTCCGCATTTTCTAAAATTCTCCTCTTTCTATCGGCTATGGGATGGTATTTTATTTTACTCAGCCGATTTTTAGACCGTGTGGGGAAAGGGGTCCGGACGGCACCACGGGATGCATTGATTTCTGAATCCGTCTCCGGCTCCATCCAGGGGAAAGCGTTTGGTTTTCAAAGGGGAATGGATTTTGCCGGGGCCACATTAGGGGCGCTGATCTGTTATTTTCTGGTCAGCCGATTTTTAGATCCTGCAACCGGCAATTTGCGGGATATCAGCGCTTTTTATATTTTGTTTCTCATCTCGATTATTCCTGCATTTATCGGTATCTTATTTCTCTTTTTTGTCAAAGAAATCCGCAAACAACATCCCGCCTTACCTACTGATGCCAAATCTAAACCGACCTTAAATTTCCGGCAGTACGACCGAAACCTTCAGATTTTGTTTTTGTCCCAGTTATTATTTGCCCTGGGGAATTCATCAAATCAGTTTTTACTATTACGGAGCATGGATCTCGGACATTCGTTGTCTTCGGTAATCCTGATGTATCTTTTGTTCAATCTTTCCTGTACCTTATTATCCACCTTCTTTGGTTCATTATCCGACAGGATCGGGCGGAAAGAAATCCTCATGGCAGGATACAGTCTATATGCGGTGGTCTATCTTTCCTTTAGCTTTATTACACCGGATACGAACAGCCTGTTGTGGGGGTTCTGGATAATATACGGTGTATACTCTGCCTTGACGGAAGGGGTTGAAAAGGCGTTTGTTTCAGATCTTGCCCCTGAAGGCTCGAAAGCAACCGCACTGGGGTTTTTCCATACCATCGTGGGTATCGGGCTTTTTCCGGCAAGCGTTATGGCAGGATTCCTGTTCTTACTCTTTCCCGGCGCACCGTTTATTTTCGGGGGAATTATGGCAATTGCCGCCATGTTGATATTGGGCATGTTCGTAAGGGTAAAAAAATCCTAGTAAAAAACTCCCCGATCTGACCTTCCCCGCAGCAAGAAGCTACGAGACCTTTGCAAAACGCCCCTTTTTGCCCAATCCCGGCGTCAGGCTCAAATTTTGGCACGAAGTGAAGCTTTAGCGCTATCCTCAAAAGACTCAATGTATTCCTGTGGTTGCACGTAGTGAAGCTTTTCAGCGCTAAATTTTCGCCTTCCTTGGCCTTGAACAAAAATGAACATTTTTCAAAGGTCTCTCTGCTTGACTTAGGGCGCGCTTGATTATATGAAACATACCCGAAAAACGCGAAATCGATGGGAAGACCATTATTCCCGGAGAGCCAAACAGGAAAAATATCCTGCCAGATCCGTATATAAATTAAAAGAGATTCAGCAGAAATATCATTTGATTCAAAAGGGGGACAGGGTCCTTGATTTAGGGTGTGCTCCCGGCTCCTGGCTGCTTTATGCCGCGGAGCAGGTCGGACATAAAGGCTATGTTGTCGGCATTGATCTAAAACTGGTGACCGTCAGATTGCCTTCCAATGTAAAGGTTCATGAAGGAGATGTTTTTTCCACCGGTGATGAGGTTTTGGCGTTCACGGGAGAAAGGTTTCATGTCGTGATGAGCGATATGGCCCCTGCCACGACCGGTAACTCGCACGTAGATTCCGCCAGATCATTTAACCTAAGCGAAACGGCATTCGTAATTGCCCAAAAAGTGCTGGTTCCCGGTGGTTCGTTTATTTGTAAAATTTTTCAGGGAGAGGATTTTTCCAGATTTTCAGCACTGGTTAAAGCCAGTTTTAAAACCTGTAAAAATTACAGGCCCAAAAGTACACGGAAGGCAAGTAAGGAAGTTTACGTAATCGGGATAAAAAAAACCGGACAACCGGTAAGCTGATCAGCGGTTAAAATAGGAGGTTAACATGTCGGGTCACAGCAAATGGTCTAGCATAAAACACAAAAAAGGCGCTACCGATGCAAAACGTGGGAAGATATTCAGCAAGCTCATCAAGGAGATCACCGTTGCCGCTCGTATGGGAGGGGGTGACCTCGGCTCAAATCCACGACTCAGAAGCGCCGTTGCCACCGCAAAAAGTGAGAACATGCCAAAGGATAATATGGAACGGGCCATTAAAAGAGGGACCGGCGAACTCGAAGGCGTAAACTACGAAGAATCGGTTTACGAAGGATATGGTCCCGGTGGTGCCGCGGTATATGTAGAATCTCTCACAGACAACAAGAACCGGGCAGTAGCGGATATTCGGCACATTTTCAGTAAATCCGGTGGAAATCTCGGAGAAAACGGTTGTGTGGCCTGGATGTTCGACAAAAAAGGGTATATCGTGATTGAAAAGTCGGCCATCGATGAAGATGCCCTGATGGAAGCCGCACTGGATGCGGGTGCGGAAGATGTCAGAGAAGATGACTCGAATTTTGAAGTCATCTCTTCCCCGGAAGATTTTGAAGCAGTCAAGACCGCCATTGAAAAGTCCGATATTCCGTATGTCGTAAGCGAAGTCGCCATGTTGCCCCACACCAACACAAATCTTGTGGGGAAGGAGGCAGAGCAGATGATTCGGTTGATGGATGCGCTTGAAGACTGTGAAGACGTGCAGAAGGTTTACACCAATGCGGATATTCCGGAGGATATGCTGTGAGACCCTGGTCTCAGTATGAGACCTATGCAAAACGCCCCTTTTTGCCCAATCCCGGCGTCAGACTCAAATTTTAATCCTCAAAATACTCAATGTATTCCTGTGGTTAAAATTTTCGCCTTCCTTGGCCTTGAACAAAAATGAACATTTTTCAAAGGTCTCAGTATGATGATCCGAGTTTAGGCACTATTTCGCCAGTCCAATCATTTTTTCAACCGCTGACAGGGCTTTTTTCCTGATATCTTCCGTAACGCTTACTTCCCCGTCCATATTTTCCAGGCTGTTGACGATATCGCTAAGGGTAATCTTTTTCATGTCTTCACAAACCATACTGTCGGATGCGGGGATAAACGTTTTGTCCGGATTTGCTTTTTTCAGCGGGTAAAGCATTCCTACTTCCGTACCGACGATAAACGATTGGCGGTCGGATTCCCGGGCATAGCGAATCATTCCCGACGTACTCAAAGAAGCATCTGCGAGTGCAACAACTTCAGGCCGGCATTCAGGATGCGCCATAAACAGGGCCTCCGGGTGTTTGCTCTTTGCTTTGAGGACGTCTCCCCTGGTTAACCGGTCGTGTGTGGGGCAGTATCCCTCCCAGAGGTAAATTTTTGTGTTGGTTTTTAAAGCCGTATTTTCGGCAAGGTTTCGATCCGGCACCATTAAAACCGCCTTGGCTTCCAAACTGTTGACGATTTCAACGGCATTTGCCGATGTACAGCATATGGTGGATAACGCTTTGACATCAGCGGATGAATTTACATAAGTGACTACCGGCATCGGTGGCAGTTCGCCCAGCTTTTTTTTGAGCATTTCGGGCGTTACCATATCGGCCATGGGGCATCCGGCATCTCTGCGGGGTAGCAGTATCGTCTTGTCCGGTGACAGAATTGAAGCGGTTTCCGCCATAAAATGAACGCCGCAGAACAAAATGACGTCGGCGTCCGTTTGAGCGGCCTTGATACTTAATTCCAGTGAATCACCACAAAGATCGGCAATGTCCTGGATTTCAGGAGGTTGATAGTTATGTGCCAATATGATGGCGCTTCGTTCCGTTAATAACTTTCTGATTTTTTTCTCCATTGTTTTCCCTTTACTCATCGAGTTGAAATATGTCTGTATTCTCAGGTATGGTAAATGTAAACAATTTATCTTCTAAATCAGGGTTAAATTGAATATCGCTCAGATTCACGCGGGTTTCGTCTTCGTATAGATTGTAGGTGATAATCCGGACAAGCGTGAAATTTTGTTTTGAGACGAATAAATAGATGGCGGATAGCCCCAGCGTATTTTCCCGGGGGACGAGTTTTAACAGGTAAAGCGTTTTATCTTCCGGTTCCTCAAGGAATATCTCAAATTTTTGCCTCAGTATCTTGATATCACACAGAAAGCCCGCGCCCTTACCGTTACCGAAAAAAAGGGGTGATTCGCCGACGATCACCTGGTTGTCCTTCGGACGATAGATCCATAAGGTCTTGCCGTCGGAAACGATGAGTTGCGGATCCGGTGATTCATATTCCCATCTCATCATACCGGGAGGCTTGACGTATATCTTGCCCGATGCCGTATCGGAGATATCCATTGCCGTAATGGTGGAGGTTTGAGAAAATCGTGCGGAAAAACCGGTGGTCAGATAACGGTTTTCCACGCCATCTAAAACTTCATCCAAGGTGTGTAACATATCAATGGGTGCGGGTTCCGTTGTTAATTCCTTGCCCGGCATCCCATCTGCATTTATAGTAGCCATCATCCCGAATATTAAGGCCAGATATTTTAATTTCATTTGTAGATCCCAGTCAGTCGTTTTGTCCCGACAAGAAAAAAAAAGGGGCTATTATGGTTGTTCAGTCTACACAGGGTTGCCAAAATCCCTGACCGCTTACATATATTAACCGCTTGATTTTGTAAACAGCGCCTGAATGAAAACAGCTATTTTCCCCGATTGCTGCGTCAGGTAATAATTTTGGCATGCAGTGACGCGTTTCAGCGCTATCCACCGGATATTGAAGCGCCCTATAGCAGGCTTCAGGGAGTTTCAATATCCGGATCCGGTTCAAGTTCACCAGGCATCCTGATGGAGATCAATTCTTTAAAATATTCCGTTTTTCCATGGATGGAAAGGCTGATCCGGTCAATGATTTTTATGTTGTACCGTGCGTCTGCTTTATTGAAATAAGGCGTTTTGAGCCCCTGCAGGATCAATGTTTCCATATTGGATGTCTTTAATTGCGCTTCAAATTCTTCAGCTCTCTCAAGGGTTGATATATAAAATTTCTTTAAATCCATCAATGCCCGATAAATATTCGCCTCATCCATAACCCCTTCAAGGAACTCAAGAGCAAAATTTAAGGATTCAATAAACTCATCCGGCATAGCGGTAATTGTTTTAAAGAATGAAACCATCCATACGATATTGTTTTCCGTAAATCGGATCCGTAAGTTTCTCAACTTAACTTTCGTAAGGTTTTTCAGGGCTTCGTCAACATACCGGCCAATTCCGTCAACCAGGCGTTGATCCAGCAATTTGGTCAGGTTGAGGTGGCATATAAAATGTTCGGCGGCCGAAAAGGAAAAAGAAAGCGGAAAAGAACCCCTTTCATCCGGCAGGTGAACCATTACTGCCGGGTGTTTTGATACAATTTTATGTAGCAGTGCATC
>JAFDFH010000533.1 GCA_019309945.1 Deltaproteobacteria bacterium | reverse complement strand
ACAGTATCGCCTTTAGCCGAATACATGTTGATCAGTCGATACACAACCTCAAAAGGATAGGCCGCACTCCTTAGTCGAGAGTCTTTATCGTTTAGGGCTTGTGGCGTTCCCTTGACATCAAACCATACATCCGAAAACCAGGTGTTCCGTTCTTCCCAAAATATGGCACTTGACCGCCGTAGCTTTTTATCTTCTTCTTTTTTGAACTCCCGCTTTGGGCCCTTCCTTAAAATCAGTATGTATTCGTGCTCCAAAGTTACATATGCACCTGCTGGGAGCATGCCTGACCCCATGAACTTGTTGGGTGCATTGGTCTGTTTCCTCCACAGTATGCAAGGTAGCGCCGAGAAACCAAGTTCCAGCGCACTTTTCAAAATTCTCATGTGGTTTGGATACAGTGCAAAATTACCGTTTATGGTTCGGGTTGCATCACCAATGTTGACGCAAGCAAAACCACCGAATTTTAACACCCTGTAAACCTCTTTCCATATTGGGTCCATCAACTGATGCATCAATTCAAAGGCATTCGGTCCATCCCCTTTTTTCAAAGCCTTTTTAACAGATGAGCTTTGCTGGGTGAACATTTCATCCCACATTGCAATCATCGGATAAGGAGGCGATGTTACCATGAGGTCAATGCTCTCAGTTGACACCATCTCCATATGAATAGCGTTTTCAAATATAACTTTATGATTTGTTTTCATTTAAGCTCCAATCATTTAAACACTCGTTGGGTTAGATTCCGTGGTTACTTACATATCACATTTCAAACTGCCGTTATAGTTCATTCTCATAAACACCCTTTATTTCCTCAGGCTGGATGCACAGATAGTCTGGAGTTTGCTTCTGTGAGCTGTGGTTGAAACATACCATAAGTCTGGGTAGATCGACCACAGGTTTTCAAGCTACCCAGGATTTATAATAAATCAGATTACTAGTGTCCATCCATAAATGGTCTTTTTGCCCAATCTTTGCGTTATGCTCAAAAAATAATCCTTGGAATATCAACTATATGCCTACGGTTATTTTTTTCGTAAAGGGATTTGGTGGATTTGGGGTCGTGAAATCCTGGACGTCTTAAAAACGTTTCAACATCATTCACACTTGACAATACGTACGTTATAGATTTACTTGATGGTTACTTCGTACTTACCGAGGGAATATTATGTCCGTTCATCTAAAAAGCATTACACTGCGGCCTGAGAAGTACCCTACCCGTGAACATTATCCCTTCACCCTTCCCATCTTTCATAAAACCAAACATCTATCCCTGGACACGCCGGTGACTTTCTTCGTTGGCGAGAACGGCACCGGCAAGTCTACTTTGCTGGAGGCGCTGGCGCACGCCTGTGATATTCACATCTGGCGTGTTTCCGGGATCACCCGTTGCCAGGTTAACCTTTTTGAAGGCCAACTGTACAATTATCTTTCCCTTGAATGGTCTAATGGGCGCGTTCCCGGGTCTTTCTTCGGCTCGGAGATGTTCAAGGATTTCGCCAATATCCTGGATGAATGGGCGGTAACGGACCCGGGCCAACTGAAATACTTCGGCGGCAAGTCATTGGTGACTCAGTCCCATGGTCAATCTCTGATGTCCTATTTTCGCAACCGGTACCGGATCCAGGGACTCTACTTGCTCGATGAACCCGAAACCGCGCTTTCGCCACGCAGTCAGCTTGAGTTACTCGATATTCTGAACACGAATAGCCGGGCCGGTCACGCCCAGTTTGTCATCGCTACCCACTCCCCCATTCTGCTCGCCTGCGCCGGAGCCAGGATCTACAGTTTCGACCACGTGCCCGTCTGCCCGGTGGAATACGAGGAGACCGAGCACTACCAGATTTACAAGAATTTCCTAATGGATCGAACAAAATATATGTAACCGGGATAATTTTTTAAACCGGTTCAAAATCGCAAATCAGGGGCGCATGATCGGATAATTTGACCTGAGGGATCTGGAAATCCGTAATTTGTATTTGTGGACTGTGGAAGATGTAATCGAGTTGTCGGCGCGGTGAGCGACTGGGATGGGAGGGTTCCCTGTT
>JAFDFH010000532.1 GCA_019309945.1 Deltaproteobacteria bacterium | reverse complement strand
ACTTCTCAAAAACTTATGGTTAAACCTACCAGCGGAGTCATCCGGTAATTTTTTTCAAAGCGGGCAACTGTTTGAAGCAGTTTAGGGCGGCTTACAGTGACCCGAACAGCAAAAATTGTTGATTGTAGCCTGTTTGTGCTAAGCAACACACTCATTTTAGATCCCGTGCGCGGGGCACTGTTAGGCGCCCTTAACTGCAAGTTTTGGCCGTATTGAAAAAAATTACCGGATGGCGTAGCGGACCTACCGGAACATATTGAGAAGTTACTATAAATGCTTAAATAGCTTGCTATTTATACCACCCTTCGGCGCAACACAAGGGCCATCTGGAAAGTTTGACAAAAGGGCAAAAATTCTGATAGATTATTGTATCCATAATGAAAACTGACCGGGTTTGTTGGAATTAAGGAATCCTTTTTTGTTACCGTTCAAAGGTTCAGGGTTGCTTTTTTGTTTAAGCCTGATGGAATAAATGAGTTTCAGTGGGGCTCTCAATTGAATTATTCCGCCATTTTGCGTATGAATCAACCTGCTGTGCCATGACTTTGCGTTTTCAACACAGGGTCGCAACCAAATTTCAGGTTTGACGTATCAACGGTTGAGATTTGCATTGAACCTCGAGCCCCTGAACCCTGAACCTTTGAACCCGTGAACGATTACCCTTTATTTAAAGTAAACAGATATGTATATAGACTATTTTGATTTGAGAACACTCCCTTTCAGGAACACGCCTGATCCTGCATTCTTTTTTATGGAGGCCCAGTACAGGGAAACCCTTGAATGGATGGTCCAGGGAGTTCTTTCGCGTAAAGGGCTATTATGCATTACCGGTCAAATCGGATGTGGCAAGACGATGTTGTCAAGAGTCCTCAAGGACCACCTCCCTGATGAAACCATCATCACATTTGTTACGCATCCCAAACTCACTCCCCAAGAACTTACCGAACTTGTGGCACGAAGTCTGGGACTTCAGGACCTCCCTGACTCACAGCTCGAATGTATCGAACGGATTAGAGACAAACTTGTTCAAATAAACGAGGCCGGTACACACTGTGTCTTTATTGTGGATGAGGCCCAGCTTCTAAGTGATTCGCTTCTTCAAGAGATTCTGATGTTCACCAACCTTGAGACGAGCCATTACAAACTGCTTCAAATCATACTGCTTGGGCAAAAAGAGCTTCTGGACAAACTCAATCGCCCGGAGATGCGGCAACTTACCCAACGAATTTTCTCAACAAAATTTATCAAGCCCATTGGTCCGGATCAATCCGTCCGCTATATTAAACACCGGATGAAAATTGCAGGTGGATTTCCGGAAATCTTTACAGAGGATGCCATCGACCTTATCGTAAAAAGTTCGGATGGAATTCCAAGGATTATAAACACATTGTGTGATATGTCCCTGTACCGGGTGTACAGCTCCAAAAAGGACGCGGTTGAAATTACAGACGTTCAGGCCTCTATTATTGATTTGGGGCTGGATGTTTTTGCCAAGACTCAAATGCATGATGCCGCGGACCATATCAAAATTCCGACCACCCCTAAAAGCGTACCGTCATATGCCCCTGAAGTCGATGGGACGGAATTTCACGAAGGTCCTGATGACAAAAGTAATATCCTTCCTTACCCTTCCACAGATAAAGCCGCGGCTGGTGATACAGCTAAATTTTCAGGTCGGGAAGCAAAGCAGGCGTCTCATCCTGGTCGAAAAATTGAACCCCAATGGTTTAAAGTTGCCGGCATTGGGATTGTATTAATTTTACTGACCACCACTGTTATCTGGCAACTAAAAAAAGGGTCTGTATCCGAAAAGGCTGAAAATAGCGTTTCAGACATAACCCGTCAAAAAGTTGAGCAAAAGAAATTTTTCGATCCCACTTTAACATCATCGCAACAACAAACCTCGATAAACCAAAACCCATTGATCATGTGCGAGGGACCAACAATAGCAGCCTGCCAACTTTAGATGAAAATATTCCCCTTCCTCTAAAAGGCGAAACCCCGCCACCTTCAAAAGAGATCCTGAAGGAGGAACCGGGACTGAACCCGTCATCTCCGTCGCATGGAGTTGCCGCTTCAGGGAACGCGGCGGTCACGGAATCTGATCCCCAAAAACAAACCGTCGCATATCCGTACTCCGTTTACCTCGGCGCTTATCGTACACGCACAAGGGCCGAAAATGCTCTCAAGGTTCTTCAGGAAATGAATCTTTCTCCCTACCGGGTACGGGTGGCTCTTAGAAAAAAAGGGGTATGGTATCGCATTTTTCTGGGGTATTTTAAAGATTACCATGAAGCCGAAAAAACAATAGCTAGATACAATTT
>JAFDFH010000015.1 GCA_019309945.1 Deltaproteobacteria bacterium | reverse complement strand
ACGGATTAGAAGTCCGTTGCTCTATCCAGCTGAGCTACAGGCGCGTAGGAGATTAAAAAGCTTCCATACTATATTTTCTTTCCGGTGTCCATAAAATTAAGGATCGATTCACTGGAATAAAATCAAGAAGAAGATGGCTAAAAAACAAGAAAAACAATTAGATGAACATAAAAATAAAGCCAACAATAATTCAAGTGTTGTCAAAAACGAAACTGTAGATAAATCTTCTGATAAAGCGCTTGTCAAGTTTGATCCGCTTCAGCGTTACCTGACGGAAATAAGTCATTACAAGCTTATCACCCGAGAACGTGAAAAGGAGCTGGCTGTGCGTATCCGGGAGGATGGTGACGATGCAGCGGCATACGAACTGATCACCTCAAACCTTAGGCTGGTGGTAAAGATCGCCCTGGACTTCCAAAGGATCTGGATGCAGAATCTTTTAGATCTGATCCAGGAGGGAAATATCGGACTCATGCAGGCTGCCAAAAAATTTGACCCTTACAAGAATGTCAAATTTTCATATTATGCTTCTTTTTGGATAAAGGCTTATATACTTAAATTCATCATGGATAATTGGCGTCTAGTCAAAATTGGTACAACCCAGGGACAGCGAAAACTCTTTTTTAAGTTAAAAAAGGAAAAACAAAAACTGATTGAACAAGGCTTTGATCCCAAACCAAAGCTCCTTTCTGAAAAGCTGGGGGTATCTGAAAAAGAAATTGTCGAAATGGACCAGCGGCTCGATGGCTGGGATGTTTCTTTAGATGCGCCATTGAAAGACGATTCTGATACGGCCAGAATTGATTTTTTGGGTGATACGAACGAATCTGCAGAAGACCAGGTGGCGAAAAAGGAAACGGAGATGCTTCTCCGACTTAAAATCGACGAATTTAGAAAAAAAATGACCCCAAGAGAGCTTGAAATATTTGACCTGCGCATTTTTTCTGATGACCCGGTTACGTTACAGGAGATTGGAGATCGTTACGGGATATCGAGAGAGCGTGTCCGCCAGGTGGAAAAAAACATTATCAAGAAGATAAAAGAGTATATCAAACGAGAAATACCCGATTTTGAATCTCATTCCGAAGGAGTGATTTCGGATTAAATAGAGCGGTTACAAAAACTTCGAAACAAATAAGCCAATTTTAAAACGTCCAATTTTGCCCAATCTCTGCGTCAGGCTCAAATTTTAATCCTCGAAATACTAAATGTATTCCTGTGGTTAAAATTTTCGCCTTCCTTGACTTTGAACAAACTGAAACGTTTTGAAACTGGCTCAAATGATAACAGGATAATTTACGAATGAAGGCCAACTATTCGAGACTGACCATTTTTTTGGTGGTCATTTTCTTTTTTATCAGTTGCACGGTAAAAAAGAAGCCGACACCGATAACATATGAAAAACCGGTCGAATATGAAAAACCGGCCGTTTCCCCGAAGCCGCAGAGCCGGTATTACTACTTTACCGAGGCACAATTATATCAGAAAATCAATGACCTGGATAAGGCACTAGAATATTTAAAAAAAGCAATTGAAAGTGATCCGGAATCGCTCTATTTACTTAAAGAGCTTGCAACCCTCTACCTGAGGATGAATAACGCGGAAGCGTCACTACATGCTGTTGAAAGAATACTTGAAAAAAATGAGAATGACATCGGAGCACTCATAATTTATGGAAGGATAAAACACCGATTAAAAGAGATGGATGATGCCAAATCAGCATATGAAAAAGTTATTGTCAATGACCCCACACAGGAAGATATTTATTTGTTTCTGGGCAGCCTGTATCTGGATGAAAAGAATTTGGACGACGCCTTGAGGATCTATCGGCAACTGGTTCAAAACTTTCCTGGATCGTATGTGGGGCATTTTTACCTTGGAGAGGTCTATTTGCAACAGGGCAGGGTAAATGAAGCCGAGGATCAATTCAAAAAGACATTGGAACTGGAACCTGATCTTGAAGAACCACGATTCGAGTTGATAAAGCTATACGAAACACAGGGAAAAAATAAAAAAGTGGTTCAGATATACGAAGATATTCTGGAAAAAAACCCTGATAATATACGCGCCACCCTGGCATTGGGGTATTTGTTCCATCAAAATGGACGCATAGCGGCCGCTGAAAAAATTTTTAGGGATCTGGGCAAGCGGAGTACATCCGAGTCTGAAGTATTCAAAAATATTGTAAAGCTTTATTTAGAAAAAAAAGATTTTGATAAGGCCATCATCATCCTTCAGGGTATGCTAAGCGGCGCACCGGATAGTTCAGACCTCCATTATTTGATAGGCTTATCCTTTGATGGCGCCAATGAGAAAGACAAGGCGATCGAGCGCTTAAAAAAAGTGAAGGGTGATTCTCGATTCTATGAGAACGCGGTGATTCATATTTCCTTTCTTTACCAGGAACAGGAAAAAACCCAGGAGGCAATCCGATTTTTAGAAAACGTGGTAAAACACACATCGGATAATCCAGCGTTTCTGCTTCAACTGGGTTCGTTTTATGAAGAAGCCAAGGAATTCGAAAAAGCTGAAAAAATCCTTAAGCGGGGACTTGAAATAGATTCCAACGATACCAGGCTCTATTTCCGTTTGGGTGTTGTGTATGACAAATGGGGACGGAAGGAGGATTCCATAAAATCGATGCAGAATGTCGTTCGCCTGGACCCCAAAAATGCCAATGCATTGAATTATTTGGGGTATACCTATGCAGATTTGGGACAGAATTTAGATGAGGCCGAACAGCTTATTAAAACGGCATTGAAGTACAAACCCGATGACGGCTATATCACGGACAGCCTGGGTTGGGTATATTTTAAAAAAGGCCTTTTTAAAAAAGCATTAGCGATTTTACAAAAGGCCGTCAATCTGGTCCCCGATGATCCGGTCATCCTAGAACATCTCGGGGATACATACCTGAAAATAAGCAATAAGGAAAAAGCGCTCGAATTTTATAAACGCTCCCTTTTTCATAAGAAAGAAGACAAATCGGTCCTTGAAAAAAAGATTCAGGAGCTGACAGAAGATGGAGGCTAGAGGTTGAATTCTGACATGCTGAGAACAAGCCGGAATAAAAATTACCATTTTTCAAAAGTCTCTATTCATATATCCATCATCCTGTTGATGACCTGTTTTTTTTTATGTTCATGTGCCAGCTATATTGGACGAGCTCCTGAAAAAGCTGCAGTTGCAATCGGGATTGAAGCCCAGGGGCTTATTGCAGCGATTCAAAGTAATAATGACACCCTTAAAACATTTAAAGGTATCGGGAAGGTAAAGCTATCCAAGAAGGGTAAAATTCAGGGAGCCCGCATCGCCTGGGTCGGATCCGATCCAGGGAGACTGCGCCTGGAAATACTGGCCATTACGGGACAGCCGATAGTGAGTCTTGCCAGTGATGGGGATTGGGTATACCTCAATATTCATGACCGGCAGCGCTTTTACCGAAAACGAACGACCGATGCAAATCTAAATAATATCGTTTCCATACCCGTTAAATCCAGTGATGTTCTTCACCTTCTAGCCGGCCGCATACCGGTCCGTGAGCATAATCATGCGACCGTCATAAAAAACGAATCTGGCGAAGGGTATGTCCTGCTACTCAAAAAAGGGTCAAAAAGAGTTCTTGAAAGAATATACCTTGATGAACCAAAAAAAATGGTCCAGAAGGTCGAAGTACTCAATACCAACGGTTCACTTGGGTTTCGTGCGACATTTGAAAAAATGCAAATCATTGATGGATACAATGTTCCCCTGGTGTTGAGAATCGCAGATGACGAAGGTGTAAACTTCCAGCTCAATGTTGAAAAATACTGGGCAAACGTTTCTGTCTCACCATCCGCGTTTGTGCTGAGGCCCCCGGATGAGAAGTAAGGGGTTAAGGAATGGGCAATTCTTCAATTCCCGAATTTCATATACACGCATGCTTTGCAGCCGAAAAAACACTGGGAACATTGGCAAAATGGCTTCGAATTTTAGGGTTCGATACCTTGTACGAGCAGGATGATTGGAACAGCAGGGGTGTGGATTCAGAGAAACAGGAACGGATGCTGCTGACGCGAACAAAACGTATCTGGGAAAAGAACAGATCCCGAAAACTTATTTTTATCAAATCAAACCATCCCTTTGAACAACTAAAACAAGTTATTCAAATCCTCGGCATTGATCGGGCAGATGTAAGGCCGTTTTCACGATGTGTCCGATGCAATACGCTAATCCGGAGAGTGGATAAAGCATTGCTGCGCGGTAGACTGCCTGACTATATATGGGAAACCCACGATACATTCCAGATTTGTAACCAATGAAAAAAAATATACTGGCCGGGCAGTCATACAGATCGGAGCATGGAAAGAATCAACAGGCTGTTTAATCCATAGATCTCATCCGCACCGGAAAAATCGGAGTATTTTTCAAAGGTCTCACAACGTTCATATATGACAGGATCAAAACCCTCCAAAGCGATTGCCCTTGAGTCACGCCTTAAGGAATGTACAAATGTTCTGACTTTGGGGGTCCGGCCCAATTTTTCCGACTATAGTCCGGAAGAGGCGACATTAATAAGGCATGCAAAGAAAATTTACTATCCTGCAACTTTCTATGCGGATCTGTTCGACACAATGGGCATTAACCCTTTTTAATCTTTTAGAGATACCGCATCCCGTGACACGGGTCTTTTATGGAAATCAGCAAAAATCAACCATCCCTAATTATTTTTCTTTTCCCTTTATTGCGAAGATTCCAAGAGGATCGGCTTTGGGAAGAGGCGTTTATCTGATTAAAAACAAGGGTGATCTGGAAATCTACCTGTCCGGAACGAAGGGCGCGACCGTCAGCCTGGACCCGGTTCCGGAAAAAGCCCTTGATCTTGCCCTTTATACGGCGCGTAAATGTCGTTGGGATGATGTGGGTATCGATGTCTGTGTTCATGACGGTCATTATAATGTTCTGGAAGCAAACATGAAATATGGCCGGGAAGGATTCAGAAAGGCAGGGATCGATTACCTAAAACTGATGGAGACGATGATCGAAAATGGCGCGATATGATGTCAAGACACCCGGCATTATAAAGGAAGCACTGAATCAGCGCGAGGCTGAGAATTTGTCTTCCATGGCTGCGTTAAGTAAAAATGGCGTTCGCCGAATCCATGAGGACAATCTCGAAACAGGGTACCGCCAGGCATTTGCCGTGGATGTGGATCGTGTGTTGTATTCTCTCGCCTACACACGCTATATCGATAAAACTCAGGTTTTTTACCTGATAAAGAACGATCATATCACACACCGGGTGCTTCATGTTCAGCTGGTATCAAAGATCGCCAGGACGATTGGCCGTTATCTGGGCTTAAATGAGGATCTGATCGAGGCCATTGCATTAGGGCATGACATCGGTCATACGCCATTCGGGCATGACGGGGAAAGATTCCTTTCAGAACTTTGTTACGCTAACGGAATCGGATACTTTCTACACAATATTCAAAGTATTCAGTTTCTGGAAAAAGTGGAGCGTAAAGGCAAAGGATGGAATCTGTGCCTTCAAACATTAGACGGGATTCTCTGTCATGATGGCGAGATTCACAACCAGGCCCTGGAGCCGGAAGTGAAAAAGGGATTTGAGAATCTTGAAAAAGAAATTTCACGGAAAAAGGTGAATCCCGAGACAACACTTGTGCCCATGACCCTGGAAGGATGCGTTGTGAGGATGGCCGATACGATCAGTTACATCGGTCGGGACTTAGAGGACGCTATACGACTCAATTTGATTAAGAGGTCCGATCTTCCCAAAGAAAGCGTGGTGCACCTTGGCGATACAAACGGAACCATTGTATACAATCTTGTTACGGACATTATTAATAACAGTTTTGATCAAAACTATATCGCTTTCAGTCGGGAAGTGTCAGAAGCTTTGAGGCGGCAAAAAGCATTCAACATGGAGCACATCTATCTGAATCCAAAAATAAAGAATCACTGGAGCACCATAAAAAGCCTTTTTACGATTCTTTTTGAAAGGTACCTGGAAGATATTGAAAATGAAAATCGTGCTTCGGTCATCTTTACCGGTTTTTTAGAAGATATGTCCAACATTTATACTGGAAACCACACTAATGTGGAAATCGTCAGGGATTTTATAGCTGGAATGACAGATCAGTATTTTCTTAGACAATGCCCTGAAAATATAAGACCGAAGCCTTTCGATTGGTAAGTGTTGATTTACTCCTGAAAAACCTGGACCCGGATTCTTGTAACTTCTCAATATGTTCCGGTAGGTCCGCTGCGCCATCCGGTAATTTTTTTCAATACGGCCAAAACTTGCCGCTAAGGGCGCCTAACAGTGTCCCGCGCACGGGATCTAAAATGAGTTTGTCGCTTAGCACAAACAGGCTACAATCAACAATTTATTCTGTTCGGGTCACTGTAAGCCGCCCTAAACAGCTTCAAACAGTTGCCCGCTTTGAAAAAAATTACCGGACGACTCCGCTGGTAGGTTTAACCATAAGTTTTTGAGAAGTTACGGATTCTTCACTGTAAAATCTTTGGCTACCAGCATCTTTTAAGCTCTCGTTTGGTTCAGGTTAATAAGGGTCGGGTAAAAGTGTTAACAGATCGTTTTCCTATGTATCAAGACCGTACCTACCGTAATTTGCTGTGTTCAAAAGACCTGGTTTCTTTTCGGGTGATCGTGAAAGAAACGGACGTGTTGATTCACGCCGAGAAACACCTTGAGGACATTACAAAGGAACTGATTCTTAGACATCGAGGGTATATCGAGAACTATGTTCAGCGTTATCCTGGATTTTTAAGAACCCTTGATCCATGGCGAATCCGTGGTCCTGCACCGCTTATAATAAAAGATATGGTCGCCGCCGGTTCAAAAGCCGGGGTTGGCCCCATGGCTGCAGTTGCGGGCGCAATCGCCGAGCATGTGGGTGTTGATCTTTTGTCACACACCAATCAAGTTGTGGTAGAAAACGGGGGAGATGTGTTCCTGAAGACAAATGACCGGGTAATCGTTGGAATTTTTGCCGGTCGATCGCCCTTAAGTTTGCGTATCGGTTTGAGTGTAGATTCAGGAAAAAAAGCCGTTTCGGTATGTACATCATCAGGCACGGTAGGGCCCTCCTTGAGTTTTGGGAAAGCGGATGCCGTATGTGTTATATCAAAGTCCGGATCCCTGTCTGATGCGGCTGCAACGTCTATCGGCAATCATGTAAAGTCAAAAACCGATATCCAAACAGCAGTCGATTTTGGAAAAAGGATTAAAGGTGTATCCGGGATCGTTGTCATTGCAGACGATGAGATCGGCCTATGGGGAGATCTGTCGATGGTGCCTCTGGAGGGAAAAAAGGGTTGAGTTTTAAACGGTATAAGAATAAGTAGACATGCTGAGACCTTCACAAAACGCCACTTTTTGCCCAATTTCTGTGTCAGGCTCAAATTTCAATCCTCGAAATATTCAATATATTCCTGTGGTTGAAATTTTCGCCTTCCTTGACCTTGAACAAACTGAAACGTTTTGAAACTGGCTCAAAAGGATTTTTTTTGCATTCCGAGGTCTAAAAACTAAAATTGAATTTGGGTATCGTTCATGAAAACGGTATGGGCGCCATGGCGCATTGAATATATTACCGCCGATAAGGAAGAGGGGTGTATATTCTGCAATGCACTGGCGGATCAGGGTGACCTGACACTTTACAAGGGCAAGATCACGATGGTCATGATGAACAAGTTTCCATACATCAATGGCCACCTGCTGGTCGCGCCGAAGCGACACATTTCCTTCTTGAACCAGCTTGAGAAAGAGGAAATGGGAGATCTCATGCAAACAATTGAACAGTCCGTTAGTATTTTAAAAAAGGTAATGAACCCGGATGGATTTAATGTGGGACTTAACCTGGGCAAGGTAGCGGGTGCCGGTGTGGAAGAGCATCTTCATTTTCATATTGTTCCCCGGTGGTTAGGTGACACCAATGCACTTACCGTTTTTGCGGATGTGCGGGTAATACCGGAGCATATAAAATCCACCTACAGTAATTTAAAGCCATACTTTAATGAGCTTCAGATAAATATATAATTTTATTGGAGAACTAGTATGAATAAATTCAAATTTGTCTTCGGGTTTCTGATCATCGGCTTACTTGGACTAATCGTTTATCAAAATCAGGAATTATTTTTAAATAAACAAAGTTTTAGGATATACCTGTTCTTTATGGATGAATATCAGGCACCGCATTTACCCAATGCAGTCTTTTTTCTTGTATGTTTTTTAATCGGATTACTGATTTCCTATTTTTTAAGTCTTTCTGAACGTTTTAAATCCAAAAAGATGATTAAAAGCTTAAACGCTTCCGTCGCTTCCCACGTACGGGAATTATCCGCTCTGAAAGGTGAAGTAGAATCCATAAAAACCGGTGCCGGCGGAGATAAACCGAATGGGGCTGACGACTCTGCCAAAGCGCAAAGCGCATGATTTTTTATTTTCAAAAATGGTACGAAATAAAATACTTAAAAAAAACTTCGGTGATCTCGGCCCTGTCCTTATCATTTAATCCATGAGCCCTTCCAAAACGACTCCCATGATCAAGCAATATTTATCCATCAAGAGAGAGTACGCTGATGCATTACTCTTTTACCGGATGGGTGATTTTTATGAAATGTTTTTTGAGGATGCCGAGGTTGCATCAAGGATACTGGAGATTACATTAACTTCGAGAAACAAGAAGGATGAATCCCCAATCCCCATGTGCGGTGTACCGGTCCGTGCTGTGCAGGGTTATATCGCTCGACTGATAGAAAATGGTTACAAGGTTGCGATATGCGATCAGATCGAAGATGCGGCCATTGCCAAAGGGCTTGTTAGAAGAGATGTTGTACGGGTCATTACGCCCGGAATGATTTTAGAGAATGAACTTTTAGATGAAAAATCAAATAATTATGTTCTTGCCATCGCTTCCGACAACGGAATGGTCGGGATTTCCTATGTGGATATTTCAACAGGAACTTTTCGGTTGTCCGAATCCGAAGATTTAAGTGCGCTGGTCGATGAATCCCTTCGCGTATCGCCAAGCGAGATTCTCTTCCCTGAATCATCGAAAAATGATTCGTTTTTTTTGCCGTTTGTAAATGCGTTTTTGGGAAAATCCGTGACCTTTTTAAATGACCGGGTTTTTGATTATCGCAGTGGGCGCGAAAGACTGCTCGATCAATTTAAAACCCTTTCCCTGGCAGGCTTTGGGTGTGAGAATTTAAAGGCTGGTGTAAGTGCGGCAGGAGCCCTTCTCTATTATGTTCGTGAAACCCAAAAACAAAAAATTGAACACCTGAATAGAATCGAAACCTATCATTTAAGGAACCACCTCCTGGTTGATGATATTAGCTGCCGAAACCTTGAAATACTGAAAAATATCTGGAGCGGGACCCGACAGGGAACGCTGATAGGCGTCATTGACAAGACGGTCACAGCCATGGGAGGAAGGCTGTTGAAAAGATGGCTTCGATATCCGCTGCTAGATGTTGTGGAAATCGAGTCAAGGCTTAATGCGGTTGAAGAGGCGAAAAATAATATTTCCGTTCGAAACGGAATCCGGGAAAGCCTCAAATCGGTTTATGACCTCGAGCGCCTCGGGAGCAAGATCGCCATGGGACATTCAAATGCAAGAGATCTGGTTGCGTTGAAGCGTTCATTAAATATGCTTCCCGGGATCGGATCTTTACTTTCACAATTTGAAAGTGAACTCTTTAAGTTCAATGAGAACCTGGATGATCTTTATGGTTTGGCAGCCTTTATCGAAAAAGCAGTTCGAGAAGATGCCCCCCCTGTGATCAATGAAGGGGGCATGATCAAAACTGGATATTGTAAAGAACTGGATGAGCTTATAAAAATTGGTCGGGACGGCAAAGGTTGGATTGCAAGGCTTGAGGTGCAAGAAAAGGATGCCACCAGCATAAATTCCCTCAAAGTCAGATATAATAAGGTGTTTGGATATTATATTGAGGTTCCCAAGACACATTCCAAATCGGTTCCTTCCCGTTATGTCCGGAAACAGACATTGGTAAATGCGGAACGGTACATCACGGAGGAATTAAAAAATTTTGAACAACAGGTCCTGGGTGCGGAAGACCGAAGGGCTGCCCTTGAATATGAAATATTTACCGAGATCAGGGGCGAAGTAACTAAACACAATCGTTTGATCCAGGATGTCGCTCAATTTATTGCCGGACTGGATTGTTTGCTTAATCTGGCGGAAGTTGCGGATTTGGAGGACTATTGCAGACCTGAAATTGTTGAGGATGGCACCATCTACATTAATGAGGGACGTCACCCGGTGGTGGAAAAGATGCTTACCGGAGAACGTTTCGTACCCAATACGATCCGGATGGACGATAATGAAAACCAGATACTGATCATTACCGGGCCCAATATGGCCGGAAAATCCACGGTGCTGAGACAAGTAGCGCTGCTCGTACTAATGGCCCAGATGGGTTCCTTCATTCCGGCTATGCAAAGTTCGATCAGTGTTACCGACAGAATATTTACCCGCGTGGGCGCTTTGGATAACCTTTCCCAGGGGCAAAGCACGTTTATGGTGGAAATGGAGGAGACTGCCAACATTTTAAACAATGCAACCGAAAAGAGTCTTGTTATCATGGATGAGATCGGAAGAGGGACCAGTACCTTCGACGGTCTTAGTATCGCCTGGGCCGTTGCTGAATACCTCCATGACTTAAATAATAAAGGCGTTAAAACCCTTTTCGCAACCCATTACCATGAATTGACAAACCTTGCTCTTACAAGGGCCCGGGTAAAAAATTACAATATCGCGGTGAAGGAATGGAATGATGAGATCATTTTTTTAAGAAAATTAGTTGAAGGTGGCACAAATCGAAGTTATGGGATACAAGTGTCACGCCTTGCGGGTATTCCGGATCAAATTGTCAAGCGCGCTAAAAATATTCTCTTTAAGATAGAAAACGGGGATCGCACTTTAAATCACTCCCCTTTTTTTACCGAGGGGGAAGTCGTCCCTAAAAATGGTCATGTACAGCTCGAGCTCTTCCGCCGGCCCGAACAGGCGGTTATAGAGAAATTGCAAAAGCTGGACATATCAAAAATGACACCCCTGGATGCACTGAACCATTTAAACGAACTGATGGAAAGGGCTAGAGACATACCCCTGTAAAACACGAAATACGCCTGATCTTATAAAAATGGGTCGAAATTCAAATATGAGTGTGCTGTGGGAAACGATAATAAAAAATATTTTCTAATTGGATTGACTGCTTGGTGGCTTGTTTTCGTTTTGTGGGTCGGGATATCATCAGCAATAACAGCAGAAGATAAATACTACCGGGCGGAAGCCTGCTATAAAATGCTTCGCAACAGTTCAAAGAAACAGAAATACAGACACAACTGGCTGTTATGCATTGATAAATTTCAGTCGGTTTACCGCCATGATCCCTCCGGTCCCTGGTCAGCCGCCGGTCTGTATATGTCCGGAAAGCTCTATCAAGAACTATATAAACGCTCCCGAAAACCATCTGATCTAAAAGAGGCGATTGATATTTTTGAGCGTATTGCAAACCGATTTCCAAAAAGCAGATATAAACAAAGGGCGACTGCAGCCATACGCAGTATTTCAACACCAGCCAGCACGAAACGTGCATCCCAAGAGACAATTACTAAAAAGAAGAAATTACCGACATCGAAGCCCAATGTGGCCAAAGACAAATATATAAGGGCTGAGGCGTGTTACCGCAAACTCGTCAATAATGCCGGGAAACAGAAATACAGGAATAACTGGCTGTTGTGTATTGATAAGTTTCAGGCGGTTTACCGTCATGATCCTTCCGGTCCCTGGGCTGCCGCCGGCCTGTACATGTCCGGAAAGCTCTACCAGGAACTTTACAAATATTCCTATAAAGGGTCCGACCAAACAGAGGCCCTCGAAATTTTTAAGCACGTCGTAAAAGATTATCCAAATAGTGCTTACAGCCCAAGAGCAGCTGATGCCCTTGGCCGCATTTCGTCGACAGCGATGCTTCTGGTTGCATCCCAAAAGGCAACGGTGAAGAAGGAATTACCTAAGTCATCTACACCCCAAAGCTCCCCTTCAAATACATATGCTGATGAAATTCAAACGAAAAAACCATCTTCACTTGAAACCTCGAGCACGGTCGTTACCGGGTTGAGATTCTGGTCCAATCCGAATTACACCCGGATTGTGATCGATGCTGACAAGGAAACTTCATATGAACACAGGCTCCTTAAGAAAGACCCTGCCATCCAAAAACCCCAGCGTCTTTTTGTTGATCTAAACAACAGCATACTGGGAAAAGACATTGAAAAATTTATTCCGATTCATGACAACCTCCTCAGTGATGTGCGTGCAGGGCAGTACACTCCGGCTTCGGTTCGAGTGGTTGTCGATATCAAGGCTTCGGACAGGTATAAAATTTTTTCTTTAAAAAATCCGTTCAGGATTGTGATTGATGTTTGGGTAAGTACTGAAAGGGCAACACATGCAAAGGAACCGACGGCGGCGGTAAAAAAGGGTCAGCAACTTGGGACGAGCGCATTGGCAAAACAGCTGTCCCTTGGCGTGCGTCGGATTGTTATTGATCCGGGTCACGGGGGGCGGGATTATGGTGCTCCGGGTTATTACAAGGGGGTCCATGAAAAAAAGGTCATCCTTCAAATTGGGAAACGACTTGCCCAAAAAATCAAAGAAGAGCTGCAATGTGAGGTCATCATGACTCGCAGTCGAGACAAATTCCTTACCCTTGAGGAGCGGACAGCGATTGCAAACACCAAAAATGCAGATCTTTTTATATCCCTGCATGCAAATTCTTCTAGAGACCGAAGAGCCTACGGCATCGAGACTTATTTTCTCAACCTGGCTACGGATAATGAAGCCATTTTGGTTGCGGCCAGGGAGAATGCGACCTCGACAAAGAATATCAGTGACTTGCAAACAATTTTAAATGATTTGATGCAAAATGCCAAGATTAATGAGTCCAGCCGTTTGGCTGCGCATGTCCAAGAGTCCATGTATAAATATATGAAAAAAAAATATCAAAGCATAAAGAGTAAAGGCGTAAAGCAGGCACCGTTTTATGTCCTTCTAGGTGCCCAGATGCCCGCAATTTTGATAGAGACTTCTTTTATTAGCAATAAAAGAGAATGTAAAAGACTCATTAGTCCAAAATATCAGGATCATCTATGTGAGGCAATCGTCATTGGGATCCGAAATTACATCCATGAAACGAACCCAACCGCATTTTTCAAGGAGGATTCCAAAAGCTGAAGCCCGATCGATGGATAAACCCCCTAAGTCGGATAAGCCGGAACCCAAAATATTTGCAACCAGACACTAAGACACAAAGGATATATTTATTATTCTTTCTTCGTGTCTTGGTGCCTGGTGGCAAGTTTTGGCCGTATTGGAAAAAATTACCGGATGGCGCAGCGGGTCTACCGGAACATATTGAGAAGTTACGGAAACACGAACAATTCATTTTACTTTAGGGCTTTAGCGCTTTCGTGTTTTCGAGATTGGTTTTTAATTTTTGGCCACAAAAAGTACAAAAATAATTATTACAGATCTGAAGCGACAGTTATTATAGGAAACGGATCATCATGGACTTTTTTTTATCGGGAAAAAATCGTGCTGTACGTCGTTCGACTCGCTCTTTCTGTGAACGCGAACTCATGCCCATTGCCAGAGACATTGACCAGGAAGCCCGCTTCCCCTGGGATGTAGTAGAAAAGATGGGCAAGCTGGGGTACTTCGGAGTTCAGGTTCCCAGGGAATTTGGAGGGGCGGGCATGGATGCGTTAAATTACGCGATCGTGATCGAGGAGATTTCGAGATCCTGTGCGGGTCTTGGGCTTTGCCTGACTGTTCATTATGGTGTGGCCGTCTACCCACTTCTGGTTTTTGGATCGGAAGAGCAAAAGAAGAAATGGGTACCCCCTCTTGCCAGGGGTGAAAAAATCGGGGCCTTTTGCCTTACGGAACCCAACGCAGGGTCAGATGCAGCGGGGATCGAAGCAACCGCCATTCGAGACGGGGATCATTATGTGGTTAACGCCAATAAGGTCTTTGTTACCAACGGTGGCGTTGCCGATATCTGCTTGATTTTTGTACGCACGGACCCTGGGGCCGGCCGCAAGGGCATCAGTGTGCTGGTGGCCGAGCGAGGAACTCCTGGATTTGTCGTGGGTGATATCGAAGATCTTTGCGGTATGCGTGCCAACCCGGTGAGCTCGATCCGGCTCTATGATTGCCGTGTTCCGGTAAAAAATCTAGTGGGTAAGGAAGGTATGGGACTGCGCATTGGCCTTACGGCCCTGGATACCGGCAGAATAGGGATTGCTGCACAGGCGTTGGGAATTGCCCAGGCTGCTTTCGAGGAGGCGGTTCGATATGCAAAAGAACGTCGTCAGTTTGGCGTTGCCATCTCGAAACATCAGGCCGTCCAGATGATGATTGCGGACATGGCCACACAAATCGACGCGGCACGACTCATGGTGTATCGTGCAGCGATTCTCAGCGATCGGGGGGAACCCTTTTCCCAGGCATCCGCCATGGCCAAGCTTTTCGCCTCGGAGATGGCATGTAAGATAACCGATATGGCTGTTCAGATCCATGGCGGATACGGCTACACCAAATCATACCCGGTGGAGAGGTATTATCGTGATGCCAGAGTGACAAGGATATACGAGGGAACCTCCGAGATCCATCGAATGGTTATTGCCCGAGGTGTACTTAGCCATTAGCGTTACTTTTTACGAATTCATCAACTTCCGAGGAGATTAAATGGGACTAAATATCATCGTGTGTATAAAATCCGTTGTCATAAATGTAACGGACGGACAAGTGGTTCGTTCGTCTGAGTCATGTGAGCTCAATCCGTACGACCGGCCTGCCCTGGAATTGGCGCTGCGCTTGCGAGAAGAGGGTGGCGGCACCGTAACCGCCATTTCCATGGGGCCGGAGGTATCCGCCTTATCACTTCTAGAAGCCATGGCTTTAGGCGTGGACCGGAGCGTATTGATTTCAGACCTTGCTCTTGCAGGCTCAGACACGATTGCGACCTCAACTGTTCTGGCGGCTGCAATTAAAAAACTTGCTCCTTTTGATCTTATCCTTTTTGGCGTCAGAACCGCTGACAGTGATACCGGTCAGGTCGGACCACAAACGGCCGTACTTCTTGAACTCCCCATGGTGACTGGGGCGCATTCCATCGAGCAAGTGGACGCCGGTTTTATTATTGAGCGCATTGCCGATGGATTCCAGGAAAGGTTTGAAATTTCTTTTCCGGCCGCCTTAACGGTTCACCCGAGGGCGGTGGAGCCCAGGAATATTGGACTTTACGGTATTGAATCGGCTTTTGAAGAATGCAAGGTGGAAAACTGGGACCTGAACGTCCTGGGGTTGTCCCCCAATCAGGTTGGAGAGGAAGGGTCTCCGACGCAGGTGCTTTCCTTGAAAAGGGTAACAAAAGAGAGAAAATGTGAACTTCTGTCAGGTTCGATTGAGGAACAGGCCGAGGAGCTGATCGAACGGTTGGTTGAAACCGGATTTATCGGATAATTTTTATTCCATTATTGAAAGCCAGGTCCCTTGGATCAGGTCAAAAAAATTGGCCTTATCCTGGAAAGATTATTCGATTCAGGATTCAATGATTGCAACTAACTCATGAAAGTGTGTGTTATGGCAATGAATGTAAAATCAGAGATTTGGGTGTATGGTGACCTTAGAAATGAAAGGTTTTTCGGGTTTTCCATCAATGTATTAGCCAAGGCCCGCACACTTTCCCGGTCAGTATCCGGGAAAGTAGTCATGGTACTGATGGGTTCATCAACCGACCGCGAACCTTTGGAGGGCTCGGGTTCGCAAATATGCGTGTCGATGACGGCCGCGGAAAAGGCCTGTATCGCTCACGGGGCCGACATGGTCTATGTTTTTGAAAATGAGAACTTAAATGTACCACGGGCTGACACGTATGGGATGGTTTTGGCCGATGCCGTTTTAACGCGGAATCCCATGCTTGTCCTTTTCGCGCTTACGGACTTCGGGCGAGAACTGGCCGCACGAACTGCGAGGATCAACAGTAACGGTTTGATTGCTGATTGTCTGAGTCTTAAGATCGCAGAGGGCAGGGTTGTGGCGTCTTGTCCTTCATGGGGTGGCGAGATCATGGCGGAAATCACTTTTTCCGATGGACACCGTACCGGGCTGGTCACAGTGCAGCCCCATGGGCATGCTGCCGTTGAAGTTCAAGGTGAGCCCGGTGTTGTTGAACGGTACCAGGTTGAATGCCCTGAAGGTACCAGGGGGCTAAAACTCGTGTCAAGTGTGGTGGAACCTGAATCACATCGGAAACTGGAAGAAGCAGACGTCGTGGTGGTGGGTGGCGCCGGACTCGGCAATATGAATGGTTTTGGGCTGGTAAGGGAACTTGCCGCTACTTTGGGAGGTGAAGTGGGTGCGACTCGTCCGCCTGTGCTTCAACACTGGGTGGACGAGGAACGATTGATTGGACAAACCGGAAAGACCGTTCGGCCCGGCCTGCTCCTATCGGTGGGGACCTCTGGAGCGGTTCAGTATACGGCCGGGATTATGGAGGCGAAAACTATTGTCGCAATCAATCGCGACCCGAATTCTCCCATTTTCCAGATTGCCGATCTGGGGATCGTGGCAGATGCCAAGATGTTTCTTCCATCTCTGATCACGAAGGCCAAGCAGGTTGTCATGCGAAAAATGGCGGATGTTTTGTGTGATGGCAGCGGAACGGATGGGGTGGAAGAATTTGGGGCCAAGGTATGTAAACTCCGGGAAGCTCATGACTGGTCCCGTGAAGCTCTGGCAGAGGCCACGGGACAGACCCCGGAATTCATTGAACAGATCGAAAATAACGAATTTTCTCCGTCTGTAAGCTTTCTTCTCAGGCTGGCAAAGGTGTTAAACATTGATCCGGGCACTTTCCTCAGCAAGGAAGAAAAGGAAATCATTCGGGGTCAGCGAGCCCAGGCATTTATCAAACGCACACGGAATTATTCTTATCAGACCCTTACCCCAGGCGCTGAAAGGGATCATCTTCGGGCTTTTATGATCACCATCGAATCCAGGCAGGCCCATAAACCAGTAGAATACAAGCATGAGGGCGAAGAGTTCATCTATGTAATGGAAGGGGAAATCGAGCTTACCTTGGGAGGTAAAATCCATCACCTAAAGAGGAGTGAGTCCATTCACTTTAACTCCGAAATTCCTCACAAGCTCAAAAGCCTGTCCAATGAAAACACCCGTTGTTTGGTTGTTTTATATACGGTCTAGTGGCGAAAATTAGCATGCTAACTCCTAAACCCCGTGATATGAGATGACTCATTGTTTTGGATGGCATTTGATACAACCTGTCGGGCCGGTTGCCGGTAGTTTTGTTTTTAATTTCACCTGAGATTTTTCCAGTTGTTTGTTTTTCATTTTCATTTCCTTGTGACAACCGATACACAGGTTATGATATGCGGTCTTATAATATTTGAGATTTAACTCCCTGTTCGACTTGCCTTTGCCAAACCTTGTCGGTGATTTTTCAAGATCATGACAAGCGGATGTTGTACAATTTTGAATTTGTGTGTCTCCTTCCCATTGGTGATGGCATATTTTGCAATCATAAACAAAATGCCTGGAATGGGGGAAATCAACGGGTGATTTTTTGGCCTTTACAGCTTCCGGCGGCTC
The DNA here is from genome assembly GCA_019309945.1 of Deltaproteobacteria bacterium. Taxonomy (GTDB): domain Bacteria; phylum Desulfobacterota; class Desulfobacteria; order Desulfobacterales; family JAFDFH01; genus JAFDFH01. Next base: position 3,821 of record JAFDFH010000015.1, on the reverse strand, counting down.
AAGTAAAATATTTCCCATCGGAATGCACATCACTTCTTCGTTAGTATTTTCACCGGCAACTTTCCCAGTGCTTCCAAAAACAGCAATCAATAGCAGACTTAGCAGTACCATCTCCATATTTTTCATCGCAACCCTCCCAATTTTTGTACGCTTAATAAAACGTTTTTTAATGATCGACATAGCTACACCCCAAAACTATCCCGGTGTCGGGTCCAAAAAGCTTCCTGAGAAAAGTGATGCTCCTGTGTGCCGTAATGCTCTACAGCATAACTGGCACAGGTCGCACCTATCCGGGCGCTTTCTGTAAGGGTTTTTTTCATTACCATGCCCTTGATGACACCGGCCCGGTAAGCGTCTCCGGCCCCCGTAGGGTCAACAACCTTTGCAGGTCTCGTCGACGGAATCTTTACTGTTGTTTTTTGATTCAAAACAAGTGAACCGTCTTCTCCCAGCGTGGTGATAATTGCCCGGCACCGGTCGAGAAGGTCGCTATTTTTTATCCCGGTTGCCTTTTTTATCATCTCCAGCTCGTAGTCATTGGAGATCAGTAATTGAGAACCGGAGATCATTTCACTCAGCGCGTCTGGGGACAAAGCCGGAATTGACTGGCCCGGATCAAAGATATAAGGAATGTTCAATTCCTTATAACGGCGGCTGTAAATCAGCATATCATCAAGGTTTCCAGGGGCCACAATGGCGAGGGCTTCCCCGCCCGGGTTTGGCTTGGGGATTTGATACTGCGATGGATATTTCATGGCTCCGGGGTTGAATCCGGTAATCTGGTTATCCATCGTGTCGGTTGTAATGTAGGCGCCGGAGGTGAACTCTTCCGGAATCTTTCGGATTCCATCCAGGGAGAGGCCGTGGCTGACAAGCCAGGCCTCGTAGCGATCAAAGTCTTTGCCCGCCGTAGCCAAAATTAGAGGTTTCTCGCCCAACAGAGAGAGGGAATACGCAATATTGCCCGCCGTGCCCCCGTGTTTTTCAGTAAGTCCGTTCACCATAAAACAGACGTTCAGAATATGAATTTTATCCGGGAGAATGTGATCTGAAAATTTTCCCGGAAAATCCATGATGCGGTCGTAAGCGAGTGATCCGGATATAAAAATTTGCATGTTATCCTTCCTGTTTAACTCAAGAGCCAGTTTCAAAACGTTTCAGTTTGTTCAAGGTCAAGGAAGGCGATCCGCCTGAGGCGGATTAACCACAGGAATACATTTAGTATTTCGAGGATTAAAATTTAAGCCTGACGCAGAGATTGGGCAAAATGGGACGTTTTAAAATAGGCTCTCATGTCTATCATACGTTACATGAAAATAGCCACCCACGTAGCAGCTAAATGAGCTGCCCCGCTACCATCTGCCAAAAAGGTCGGTTTTGCAAAGGTCTCCCAGAGTTATGCGGCATACGTGGCAGGCCGACCCACACAGTTTTAAAATGCTTTACCAAATCAGAGTGGCAATGACAACGGAAATTAAAACTCATTTTTATGGATTTTCACATCATCTTTCAGGGCCCGGATTCTTTAATAAAAATGATTAAATGGTTGGATTATAAATTCGGGTTGTTTTAATAAACATAAGATATTATTGTAACACAAATTTTTAAGCTGTTTGAGTTGACATACTCGTTTAAGGGTTCTACAAATCTGGTGGAGATTGCTCCTGTGAATCAATCGATCTCTATACATTCCTTGATAATATTACAAAATGATGCTATCATGATTTTAAATGCATATGTTAGGTAAACGGCTAAAACTTTATTCTATTTAGTGGTCGAACTAAAAATAGATCGTTTTTTCAAGTTCAAGGAAAGCGAAGATTTTAACCGCAGGAATACATTAGCGTATTTTGAGGATTAAAATTTGAGTCTGACGCCGAAATTGGGGGAAATAGCAGTTTTCGTTCAGGCACTATCTATACATTAGTATTTTGTTCACACAGGGTAATGATTCACAAATGGCGAGAAAAACAAAAATATTAGTTGTCGATGACGATCATCAATGTCAGCAAGTGGTGCAGTTCATTTTGGAAGAGCGCGGGTTTGATGTATCGGTTTGCAATGACGGTATCGAGGCGAAAGCGGCTGTCGATCATTTTGAGGTGGACCTGATCATATCGGATTACATGATGCCCAGCATGGGTGGTTTGCAACTGCTAAAAGCGTTAAGGCAAGAGGGGCGTGAAATTCCTTTCATTTTGATCACCGGTTTTGGGAGTATTGACAGCACCATGGAAGCCCTTGAGTTAGGGGTGGTTGAATATTTAACCAAGCCCTTTCGGCCTGGGGAGATCATTTTGGCGGTTCGTAAGGCATTGAAGATGGACCAGGTGAACCGGGAGTTGTCTCGGCTCAAGAAGGAGGTTCAGGACAAATATCGTTTTGAAAACATGATCGGTCAGAGTCCTTCCATGCAGGAAGTTTATCGAAATATCCACAAGGCCTCGGAGAGTGTATCCAATGTTTTAATTACGGGTGAGACCGGTACCGGCAAAGAGTTGGCGGCAAGGGCAATCCACTATAATGGGCTTTATAAAAAGGGTCCGTTTATTGCCGTGAATTGTGCCGCTTTTTCGAAAGGAACCCTTGAAAGTGAGTTGTTTGGGCATGTTAAAGGTGCTTTTACAGATGCGCACAGGGATAATAAGGGAAGGTTTGAGCTGGCCGATCAGGGGACGCTATTTTTGGATGAGGTGTGTGATATCTCGTTGAACATTCAAGTAAAGCTGCTCAGAGTGCTTCAGGAAAAGCAATTTGAGCGTGTTGGTGGTCAGGAGACCTTGCACTCGGATTTCAGGCTGCTTGCGGCCACCAACAAAGATTTAAAGAAACTGGTGAGCAAGGGCATGTTTCGTGAGGATCTTTTTTACCGGTTGAGTGTAATCAACATTACTTTGCCGGCGCTCAGGGAGCATCTTGAAGACATCCTTCTTTTAATAAAGCATTTTTTAAAGCATTATACTCGCATCAACCAAAAGGAGATCCATACCTTTTCGTTGGAAGCCATGAAGCTGATGCAGAACTATTCCTGGCCGGGCAATGTAAGGCAGCTTGAGAACGCCATTGAGAGTGCCATTGTCATGTGTGATGGGAACATGGTCAGGGTGTCGGATCTTCCGTTTGAGTTGAGTGATTTACCTTCTGAAAAGGTTTTGGATGCAGATGAGTATCGGGGAACAATGCCCCAGGTTGTGGCCATGGTGGAGAGGCGGATGATTCAACGGGCGCTTGACCAGAATGACTGGGTCAAGGCGCGTTCGGCCAAGGCATTGGGTTTAAGCGAAAGGGTTTTGACCTACAAGATGGGAAAATATGATATTAATAAAAAGTGATATGGGTCGACAAAAATGTAAGTCTCCTTCAAATTTGTTGTTCATGTATTGATTTTGGCACCGTGAATTACCTACCTGTTTAAAAATCCTCTTATTTTATAATTAGTTAACATTTCACAAGGATAGGATTGTTTTATTTTCATATGGGCAATCCATTGGCAAGATTGGCATCTTTTTTGCCATATGCAGTAGCAATAAATACTGCAACGGGGGCTATGGTATTTTGTATTTTGGTTAAGGCGTCGATTTCGCTGTAAAATTTTTCGGACGGGATAGGGATGAAGACAACAACTGCAATCAACACGGAGGCCATTGAGAAGCTTAGTTTTTATGTAAAGAGGAATCCGAAGGCTTCTGACACAGCGGAGGGTATAGCGAAGTGGTGGGTCAGGATGCCTTTAGAGGTGGTGTTGCCGGCCCTGGAAGCGCTGGTTGAACTTGGCATCTGGGAGAAACTCAGACGCGATGACCTTGTAATATATCGCCCCA
>JAFDFH010000162.1 GCA_019309945.1 Deltaproteobacteria bacterium | reverse complement strand
AAGGCGCCTGATGAAAAAACATATAAGAAGGAAATGAAAAAGCTTGAGGCCGAGGCATGGGAGGATTTTCTCGATATGACCATCAGCCAGGCGATTCTCTGGGCCTCAAAGGATGTATTCCCCGAGGAGGGACCTTCCGAAATTCAGCCGTCCGAACCTTATTTTATCGGTTCCCACTCCGGTGCTTCCGGTGCATGGTGCAGTGGCCCTGAAGATATCCAAACCGAAGAATCCAAGAAGGAGTATTTCTGGGGTTACAACCGTATGACCACGGTAAAAGGTCTGTTTTCAGCCGGTGACGGGGTCGGGCTGTCAAGCCACAAGTTTTCTTCGGGTTCTTTTACCGAAGGGCGGATTGCAGCAAAAGCGGCTATAAAGTACTGTTTGGATAATCCTGAAATGCCTGAATTTGATTCCGCAGAGGTGGATAAGCTCAAGGAACAGATTCTGCTTCCTCTCAAGCACTATGAAGAGCATAAAGCTTACACCACCCTGGGTACGACCACGAAAAGGTATGATCTGCCGGTGGAAGAGGTCAATCCGTATTACATTACCCCCAAAATGGCCATATTCCGTCTCAACAAGATCATGGATGAATATGTGGCCGGCTGGGGTACACAATATACCTGCAGCGCGATCACGCTGAATATCGCTCTGGATCTGCTGAAACTCCTCAAAGAAGATCTTCCCAAGCTCGCTGCTCGAAATCTCCATGAACTGATGCGGTGCTGGGAAAATGTTCACCGGGTTCAGATTGCTGAAGCCCATACCCGGCATAAGCTATACCGTGAGGAAACCAGATGGCCCGGGTATTACTACCGTTCGGATTTCCGAAAGATGGATGAAGACAAATGGGGAAAGGTATATGTAAACTCGGTTTACGATGCCGAAAAAGATGAGTTTACCATGCTCACAAAACCGATAATACATCTTGTAGATATCAAAGAAGTAGTGGGTATGTAATGTAAGCCTATTGTGGTTACCCTCAGACGCCGTAGCGCGGCGCCTGAGGCTTTTCACAAACACCTTATAGAGGCAGCCGCATGAGTTTGGTAACCTGGTGCGGCTGCTCTATTTTATATGAAGGTTTTTTAAGCAGCTAAATTTTAAAATGCTTCCTAAACTCACTTTCGTCCTTTGTTGTGCCCACAGGGCATAGGGGGGGTTAATTAGTAGGTGAATGATAAGTTTTCTAGTAAAAAGACTGTAAATAATGGCGCAAAAGGATGGGAGCTACAATAAGAAGTGGTATGAGGCGGGTTACGAAGAAGGGTGCTGGTTCGCTCGACACGAGGCTGACTACGATGAACTGGCTGCTATCTATCGGGCCAGGGGAATTCCAACAAATTGGGATATATATCGTGCTGAGATCTTAAATAAACACCTGGGGAAAAAGGGTTTTGATTTTCAGGCCTATGCCGCCGGTTTTGCCCGGGCGTGCATTGAATTTTTTGAAAAAATATAGTTGCTATTGAAAAATAAATCTAAAGATAGAAATAAATTTATGAGCGATTCCAATAAGCTTCAGTTTGATACAATGTCGGAAGAAGAGCTTAACCCTATTTTGGAACTCCTTCAGGGAGGTGATCCGGATGTTATCGCTCTAAAGGCCGGAATCAACAAAGAACAGCTTTTCCGGGTGCGGGATGATTTGCTAGCTCTGGCCGAGCGTAAGAGGGCTGAATTAACTGATGTGCCGTCGGAAAAAATCGGCAGGAATGAACCCTGTCCCTGTGGGTCCGGGAAAAAATACAAGCATTGCTGTTTAGACAAACAGGAGGCCGCCAGACAGGCTAAAGATCCGGAACAGGCAGAAAATTTGCGAGCAAAGGAAAGCGAGCAAAAACAACTTATCAAGCACATTGAAAAGGCCTTTGGCCTGCTGAGATCCAGGAAATATGCCGAAGCGATTCGGCTTGCATTGAATCTGATTAGCAATTACCCAAATGAAGACAGGCTTCATGATATCGTGGCAACCTGTCATTTATATGCCGGTGAGTGCGAGGAGGCAATCGAGATTTGCAGGCGCAGGCTGGAAGTTGCCAGATCGGAAAAAGATTACTTTATTGAACACGGGCGTTATCGAGATGCTGAGATAGATAAGCCTGCATTATCATACTACTATCCTCCCCTGACCTGGCTACAGAAATATTGGATCGCCCTGAAGGCCAAAGATTATCAGGCCCTGTATCCTGCAGAAAAAAACACGAAAATTAATGCACTTATAAAAAAACTTCAAACTGCAGATGATACAAATCAGTTTCCGGAAAAGCATTCCAATGGCCTTGAACTGCGGAAGAATGCCCTAAAGGAAATACTGGACCAGCTTAAGACAATAGGACCGGAGATTATACCGTATCTCTTGCCACTGGCCTGTAAATACTCCTGGGCAGGTATTTTTGTGCCTGAAATTCTTTCCTCTTATAAGACAGATATGGCAAGTCGTGCCCTTATTGACATATCCATGTTTGGCTTTGCTTATGCATCCGGGGCCAGCCTCCACTACCTGGAAAAGCTGGGAGAAGCAGTCATACCTTATATTGAGGAGGCCTTTTCCAGGGATAAAGCATTTGATCCCATAAAAACCGGCATTTTATCGGTGCTCGGAAATATTCGGGTTCTGGCCTCCTATGAATTGCTTTTACGTCTTCTTGAGCATGAGAGTTCTCACATAGTCAATTGGGCGGGAGATGCCCTGGGCAATTTCAATAACATCGAGGCCCTGCCTGCTATGGTTGCTGCAAATCAAAGAATCGGGGGCGAGAAAATGATTGATGCGGCGATTGAAAAGTTAAAAGACCTGTAAGATTTTAAATAGCAGGATACAGCCTGCGTGGTGACAAATGTCTGTATGCCCGGTAATGATTAGCTTTCACTTGCAAGTTTGATTTTGAATGCTGAAAACTGGGATGATTTCCTGGTGTAATTTTTAACCAATTTTAGGGTGTTTTCATTGTCACAGACGATTTGATGGCAATTACACTGTCTGTTACACTTGTCACAGAAGTAATTTTCATCAAGGGAATTACCACAAGCGCAATAAGGTTTCATGATCAGCGATCCATTTTCCAGGGTTGCTTTGTAATGGTCGCGGGGAAGGTTGTTTTTTTCTACAATCGTGGTCATGATTTATCCTTTTTTTATAATATTTTTTAATACTTTATATATGCTATGCCCTGATAATTTCAAGTAAATTTTTTCAGGCTTTTGTTATATTAAAATCATCTGGTTATAATGGCAGGCTAAAGGGAGAAAGATAAAGAGATGTCAGACAATAAAGCGCCGCTGTGTCCCCATTGCGGGCAAGAGATGAAAAAATGGAAAGTTCCCATTGCCTCTACCTGGCCCAACGAATTCTTTTACATTTGTTTTAATGATGAATGTTCCTATTTTGTTCAAGGCTGGGAACGGGTGTGGGAACAACAGGCAACCAGGGCATCATATCGCTGCCGTATAGATCCTGATACAGGCAAAGGTGCACCCATACCGGTATGGTCTTGTGACGCCCTGAAAGATAATATTATTGAGTAAGGCTGGTCATTATGCATGGTGATGGCTGCTAATTGGAATGGTCTTTTCTCCAAACAGGGAAAATTTAAGCCATCGACAGGCAAATGCCAGCAGTTCAGTTTCATCTGTTTCGATTAGTTTCCGAACATCTTGCGTAATATCAAACTTGTCCAGAAAAGTTGTTTCAAATATAAAACGCCTGAATTCATCCAGGCTGTAACAGGCCATATAATACATCTGTAACTGCTGGTCGCTTAGAGCCTTGATGGTTTTTGCCTGCCTGCCTGCCGTGATATTCATGAAAGAGTCATTCATGGCATTATATTCATCCATGCCCTGATTAATAATCCACTCTTGAACCGTCCAATCCCGTTCTTCATTAAACCCGAGGCAGTGAGATTCTTTTACAACAAAGTAATATTCTCCTGCAGGGTGTCCCTCGAATATTTTCGAGGCCGCCCGTCCAAGGGGATAAAGGCGACAGGCACCTGGCCGATCTTCATAGACAGCACAACCCTCCGGGCTTACAAAAGGACACCGACGGGTTCCATCATTATTCATTTTTAGCTTGACGACCGGAACTCCATAAGCTTCATCGACATAACCGATGGTATAACTTTCTAAGAATTCCCCGGACGAAAGCTTGAGTCTGTTTTTAAGACGAAGTACATCATAAGGTGTAAGCACTAGATTAAGATTGGCACAGCATTTTGTGAAGCAGGGCAAGGCTTTATTGCAGGCAAACCGGAATATCCGGTCCGGTATGGGTTGCATCAAAGCCTGGTCTATCATTCGATTCCGAGCTCCTGTTTTTGCCTTTTCATGACTCCCGGTTTTACCTTTAGCTCGTGCTGTCCGAGCAGGCCGTACTCGAGCCATCGCATCGCAAATTTATACAATTCCACTTCATCGCACTTTATTTTTTCCGTAGTTTTCAGGTTCACCTCGAAGAGTTTTAAAAATTTGCTTTCAAACACGAAGCGCCTGAATCGATCCAGATCATAACAGGCCATGTAAAACATATCCTGAATTTTTTTGTTGGTTATTTTTTTTCCTGACAGATGCGGACTCATCATGATTTTTTTGAAAAAAATCTCCATTTCGCGATAGATCGCAATGCCCTGGCTTTCTTTCCAGTCTGCGACAGTCGAAGTTTTGTTTTCAGCCAGTCCAAGGCAGAACGGGATGTCCATAATCGAATAATATTCCCTATCGGTCTTTTCGGTTATTTTTGTACTCTCAGGCTGTAGCGGGTAGATACGGCATGACCATGGGCGATGAGGATAAATTGTACACCCCTGGGATGTCACAAAAGGGCAGCTTTCATCTGCATCATCACCCATTTTCAAAAAAACAACAGGAAGGCCGGAATCACCGATGAAGCTGACGGTGTACTCTTTTAAAAAAGACGTTGATGTTATTCCAAGGGCGTTTTTCATCCGCAGGATATCATAAGGCGTTAGGAATATGGTGATTCCGCGGCAACACCGGGTAAAGCACGCAAGGCCGGAATGACAGGCAAAACGAAAGCTGTCTTTTGCTCTGAGCACAGTTAAGGCTTGGCTTTTCGATTTTCCGGTTTTAATCTCCATGTTTTAGCTCCTTTTGCTCCGCTGGATCTATGGACAAGTCAGTACAGATTGAAGGGTTAGTAAACTGTCGGCTGAATGCCGAATTGTTTTATTTTGCGCCGAAGCGTCCCCTTGTCGATTCCAAGCTCTTGGGCCGTCACCAACTTTTTCCACTGGTTTCGCTCAAGAGCTTTATGGATAGCCCTGGCGAAAAGTTCTTTTTCGGTGCCGCTGGCCCCTTCAATCATCACGGTGCTGCTGCTTTCGGCAATTCGCGGAAGGATAGAAAAGAGGTCTAACATCTTTGGATTTACTGTTTTCCATCCACCATGCTATCCTCGAGTTTTTCGAGTAAAGCAAAGGTGCCAAGGTTTGGGTATAATTGACCTTGGAGGGCCATTGAAATCCAACCTTTTTCTTCCGACACAACAATGATAAGAGCATCGCTTACCTGGCTGAGGCCAAGGGCTGCACGATGTCGGGATCCCAGACCGAGAGCTTCCAGTTCTGAAGTGTGCGGCGCTAATGGAAGTAATACAGTTGCCTTTAGAATGGTGGAATTCCTGATAATCACGGCCCCATCATGAAGCGGGCTTCCAGGATAAAAAATGTTTTCTAAAATCGGCGCACTAACAGGAGCATTTATAACCACTCCTCCTTGAAGATGTTCATCCAGATTATCTTCATGCTCCATTACAATGATTGCACCGTGACGTTTCTCGCTCAGCTTAGAGACTGAAAAAATGACCTCTCCCGGAACTTTTATCTTGGGGGAGATGCAACATTTTAGATGGGACTGTAAGAGGTCATGTTCCAATTGATTGAGTCCTGCCCGTATTTCGTACATTTTTTGTAAAATATTGCTCAGACGCGAGCACTGTTTCATGCCTTGGATATCATTGTGGAGTTGAGTAACTCTGGATTTAACCTCTTCTAGTTGTTCCTTAATCGCCTCCTCTGCACTCAATATATAAACATTATTTACGCTGTTCATTTTTCTGTTCCCGTCATTTCATTTTGGATATAGACCCAGTTGCGTATTAATTTGAAATTCCGCTTTCAGGATAATCAT
>JAFDFH010000531.1 GCA_019309945.1 Deltaproteobacteria bacterium | reverse complement strand
CCATATTGGCACACCAAGATTGGATGCGTATGAAATGCGGTTCCGGTCTTGCCGTTGCATCCGCCTTCGGAGCGGTTCAATCCTTTATCAAATATAGTTGATGGTTTCGTAAAAAGTCAGTTTTGCTCGCTCAGTGATCATTTGGGGGCGTTTCAAACCGTGCTGCTAAATTTCAAGAACTCGTCGCAAGCGCCTCAAACAGCTTGAAATTTTTAACGCATCACCGTTTAAAACGCTGGATCCCCAAATGATCAGATATCGCTCACAAAAGACTTTTTACGAGTTCGTCATAGTTCAAGGTTGAAAAGGCCGCAATACAGCGCTTCCTGTAATTCAGCCTGAATGAGCGGCGCGTCCCAAAGCAGCGGCCGAACCCCTCGCCATCGCTCGTTGAGGAATTCCCTTAGTGCGGTTAATCCCTGGTCCGAGCCCAGCTCACCCCTATCATAGAGATAAGCAGCCAGCCGAAGCCCGCAAAACGTCCCCTGGCAGGCCCCCTTGCCAATTCGACTGCGAAGTCCGATCGCCTTAAGGTCCGGTTGGCCGTTTTGTTTATGAATCGCTGTAATGAGAGAATCCACAACACTTTTGGGGACCATTTCGCATTCGCAAACCAGAAAATCTTCGGGCTCATGGTGTGTCTCCCACAGCTTTGGGGCTAGACCCGGTTTGGTCCACTTGGCAGCCCGGGCCGAGGGAAGCGGTTCGGTTCGGGTCAGACAGGGGCGTAAAACGCCCAGTCGGCGGCAGATCAAATCCGCCGTCTTTTCGGCCATTAAACGGTAGGTGGTCAGCTTGCCTCCGGTAATGGTCACAAAGTTATCCAGGCCGTCTTCCGTATGGTTCAGGAGCGCATATCCGCGGCTGACGTGTCGGTCATCTGTGGCGGATTTCGATCCGACCAGCGGTCTGACACCGGCATACGCCCGGATATAGCGTGTTGTTTCCAAAACAGGGATCATCGCAGCGGCTTCACCCACAATAAAGTCCATTTCTTCGATGGTCGGATGAATGTTGTCCAGTGTGTTTATCCGGACGGACGTCGTTCCGAGAACGGAAACCGTACCGCCGGGGACCAAAATATCTGCATTCGATGAGGGACGTAATCGATTAATCACCCGCGTGGTAATTCGATTATGGGTGACCAAAAGGCTGCCCTTGGAATATAATATGTCGATGGAAACGCCGGCTATATCTGCAACGACCCCGGCCCAGGCCCCCGTAGCGTTGACAACCTGTTCTGCTTCGATGAAAAAGGCTTTGCCGGTGAGCATGTTCATCAGACGGGTCGTCTTAATGCGTTTTTTATCCTGGATGAACCCGATCACTTTTGTATGGCGCAGCAAGTGACATCCCAGATCCTGCGCCTGGGAAATATTTTCCATTGAGAGCTTGAAAGGATCAATGGACGCATCCTTCACCTGGAAGGCGGCAATTAATTTTTTGGAAAGGGCGGGTTCCATTTCCCGGGCATCTTTGATGTCTAATGTCTGTACCGGAATGTCACACAGGGAACATAAATGAGGAAAATCCGACACATATTTTTCATCATCCCCCGCAACCGCCACGAACAGTCCACCGGAGTCTTCAATGCAGTGTGACGCCAGCCGTTTTAAAATTTTTCCTTCGGTATAGCATTCTGTGGCACTCGTCCGGTCGTTCGATACATAGCGGGCACCACTATGTAAAAGCCCGTGATTCGCACCCGATGCCCCGGCGTTAACATCTTTTTGCTCAACCAGCACGCAGCGAACACCGCGTAACGCAAGGTCTCGGGCAAGCCCGGTACCGGTTATCCCGCCGCCCAAGATCAACACCTGGGTTTGCAAGGTCTTCTTCATTTCAACCTGTGCCCTGACTCTATGAAATAATAAAGATAAAACACATTTTACCGTAAACGGATTATTATTAAGCGATCTAGTAACATAACCGCTTCACATATGCAAACCTGTAATTGGTCGTTTGCGATTGAAAATTTTAATAAGGGAAGGTATCGTGAGGCAGCTTTCGTAGATCGGGATGGTTTAAAGAAAATTTGTGAGGAAATCTTAGCGGAA